>JAGLOY010000019.1 GCA_023138735.1 Candidatus Aegiribacteria sp.
CCTGGAATACGATAGATGTACTCTGCAATTGAGCTTACATCTTCAACACTCATACTCGCCCGCAGCACAACAGGTCTATGAGGAACAGATGAGGCCTGATTCAGAATAGTGGATAGAGCTTCTTCCCGGATATCAAGCAGAGAGGCGACCTGCCTGGTATTTACGCTGTCAAACTCCGATGGTACAGCAGTTACGATAAAGGATGGTCTGCTGTCAGCGAGAACCACTCCGTTCCTGTCGCTTATCAGTCCGCGCGGCGCCGGCTTAGTCACTACTCTGATATGGTTCTGACTGGATAGGCCTCTGTAGTAGTCTCCTTTAAGTATCTGGAGGTAGAACAGCCTTCCCCCGAGTACCATGAAGAGAAGCAGTGTCATTACCATAAAGGCCATTGAAGACCACTGTTTCTCTTTTCTCAGCATGAACTTACCCTGTGACTTTTCTAGATTTCATTTCCGAAATCCATTCGGTTACAGTGAGGAGCAGTGCTCCAATAATCACAGTAAATATCACCCTTGGAATGACAAGAAGCAGTACTGAACTAAAACCGGAACCAAGGGGTCGCGTCGCAACAAGTATGAAAACCGTATCGGAGACCAATACAGCTATGGCAGTCATACTGAGGAGGTAGCCTTTCCCCTCTCCGGATGAAAGCTTACTGAAAGCCTTCGCCGCATACAACCCTGCAAGAAGAGCAAGAGATGATGAACCAGGAGGCTGGTGCATAAGTAAATCAAGACAGAAACCGGACCAGAAAGCTCCGGTCACCGCCCACATTTTTTCGTAGTTCTCCGAAAGATATACGAGTACAAAAGGTATTAGAGAGGGAGCTACGAACACTCGGCCAGCTGTCAGTTCCAAAAGAAACTGAGTCATTATTGCTAAAGCCAGTACGAATATTCTTATCTGCAAATTACACCTGAAATCCGGTCATGATACTAATCACCAACTATTGCACATCGATATCCAGGGAATTATCCGGAAGAAGTATAAGAACCTCTCCTGTGCCCTGAAAATCGACTGCGGAAGCCACAGTGAACTTCAGAGCGAGACCCGCCTCCCCGGTGGAGATACCTGTCACCCTCCCTGCTAAAAGCCCATCAGGAAAGACACCACCGTACCTTGAAGTAAGAACCTGATCACCTGTCTCAACTTCACTTGTCAGATCAACATGAACAAGATTAAGATCACCGCTCGATGTTGACTGCAGGATTCCGTAAGCCCCAGATGGCCATGTCACGCAGCTTACATGCACGGAAGGATTAGTAATAGGAAGGATCTCGCTGGTTGCTTCCGAGACTGAACTTACAACCCCCACAAGACCTTCGGACGATATACATACGGAGTTCTCAAGGATACCGTCTCTTCTGCCCTGATCAATGACAATAGTGCCGGTAACCAGTCCTTCGGAACGGTAAAGAACTCTTGCGGGCACAGCGTCTCTGTTATCAGTCCGGGTGATACCCAGAAGTGTTCTGTACTGATCAGCTTTTATTGCTTCCTCCCTGAGGATAGAATTCTCAAGCATCAGCTGCATGATATCGTTTCTGAGTTTATCCTCGGTAGGAGAATTAGTCCCGCTGAAAACAGCTTCGCTGAATCTTGCTCCAAGCCAGCTGCCAAGTCCTCCAAGGAGAGCCGGGCCGAATATCAGGAGAATGAATGAGATAGAAACATAAAGAACGAATCTTCTGTTCTTTTCATCACTCCGAACAGTGCCCTTTTTTCCTGAAGTAATCATAGTGCTACTGAATGAGGAGGTTGCGGTACCGGTAGATATCTTCAAGGATCAGACCGGCACCCAGCACAGTACAGGAAAGCGGGTTATCCGCAACTCTGATCGGGAGCCCTGTCTCACACATGAGAAGCCTGTCCAGTCCTCTCAGAAGGGCTCCTCCGCCTGTCAGAACAATTCCACGTTCTACAATATCACTGGCGAGTTCGGGAGGAGTTTTCTCTAGACCGTGCCTTACAGCATCTACTATCGTTGCAATTACTTCTTTAAGGGCGTTTCTGATATCCTCTGAGTTAATCATGTAGGTTTCGGGGATTCCGTTTACAAAGTCAAGTCCGCTGACTTCGTACTCATCATCGTCGTCCTCCAGCACGGTCCCCATTCGTATCTTGACGAGTTCAGCGGTTCGCTCCCCAATCAGAAGGCTGTACTTTTTCTTAAGATACGCCGATATTGCCTCATCGATCTCATCACCGCCGATCCTTATCGAGTTGTTGGCCACGATCGCGGACAGGCTTATCACAGCAACTTCCGTTGTTCCTCCACCGATATCGACGATCATATTACCGGCGGCTCCTTCAACGAGGATTCCTACGCCAATAGCTGATGCAAGAGGCTCTGATACGAGAAGAACCTCCCTTGCGCCTGCCCTTTCCAGGGCGGTTCTTACCGCTGAGATTTCAACCTCCGTGATGCCGCTTGGCACGCATACGAGTATCCTGGGTCTCATCGATATTTTACGTGTTTTCGCCATACTGAAGAATTCTCTCAACATGGCCATTGTAGCAGTAGCGTTAGTTATTACGCCATCTTTGAGGGGTTTCAGAGCATGGAGAGCTATTCCGGTACGTCCAAGCATTACTTTTGCTTCGTAACCTACTGCTACAAGTTCGCCACTTTCGCGATCAATCGATACAACACTGGGCTGCTCCAGCACAATACCCTTACCCTGTAAATATATGAGTGTGTTTGCGGTTCCCAGATCTATGGCCATTGAATTTGACAATAGAGTACCGGGCTTTCTTCCGAAAATACTGCTCAATGTTCCGGAAAAACTCATTTACCCTCCCGTAAACTGTATATTAACTGGTTGAATAGTAAACATACAGGCTTGCGTCAACTCTTGGTTCAGACAGCTGTATTATACAAAAGAATACTGAAAGTTAACAGATGGGAGAATTTGTTAACATTATCTCCGATCAGGGAGATATTCAGGCTGCCAGAATGGTGCAAAGTCAAGTGTATCTACGGGAATGGGAACTCTCATTTCCCATATACCCACCCAGGGTACCACAGAAGTGTTTATCTCTGTTAACTCAAGTTCTACCGCATTATGATTTATTCTGGTATTCCAGCTCCATGGCCAGGAGTTGTATTCATCGTGAGGTGAAGAGGCTTTGATTGTGAATTCTCCATTCTTCCACTCACATTCAGAGGGAAAAATACCACCGTCCTCCATTGAAAGGACCATACGGTCTACGGAGTCGGAAACACAGAATACCCACTGGATCCTTTCTCCCGATACCGATGCGCTGCCTGCTATCTCCCACGCTTCCATTACGAGGGGATAGCCAGTCCTGAGAAGATGAACAAGATCGATGACTGAAATTGTTCCACCGCCAACACGAATACCTCCCGGCATGAAGGAGGCGTATTCGTCCTGGGGCATATAAATCAGCATACCGGTTGAATCTCCCTTGATGGAGATTACCGGTTTGCCGTCAGGGCCGTAAAAATCTCCTCTCAGCAGACCTTCCTCAGCATGCCCCCAAAGCACAAAAGGACCCCTGGCGACGAGATTACTTCCCTCAAGTCTGGCGGTACCTCTGAGCTGAAAACTCACAAGTTTTTCCCAGCCGAAGGCGATTCTGCTTGCGTAGAGCTCGCTCTGTCTGAGCATTGATTCCCGCGTTACTGTGCCGCAGGAAAGAAGAATGGAGATCGAAAAAGCAGTAAGAAGAGTCTTAACCAGCATTATTCAGTTGCTATACCGTACTTCTCTTCCAGAGCGATTATCCGTTTTTCGAAGCCGTGCTCTTTCTGATACTTCACCTTGCGGGAAAGAAGCTGCTTATTATCCGGCACTTTTTCAAGAAGTTTGTCAAGCATCAGCAGTGCTTTCTTTCTGTTACCCTCTTTAGCTTCAGCATCTATCTTATCAACCAGTTCGCTTAGTTTAGCCACTTCTTCTACCTCCTGCTATGATCTCGGCAAAGGGATATGAAATCCTTAACATTCTCAAACTCAATATGAAATCCATCTTCTGTTCCACCGATGGGAACAGCTTCAATACTCCTGCCATGATAGTCGGTTCCACCTGTAATAACAAGTTCGAATTCCTGCGCAAATGACTTGAGCGTTTTCATAGTCGAAGCGGTATGTGATGGATAGTAAACTTCGATTCCCGCCAAACCATACCCCTTCATTCTTTTAAATAGACTCCTAAGCATTTCGCGGTTCATTTCAATATATCCTGGATGGGCCATTACAGGCAATCCGCCTGATTCCAGAATAACTTCAATAGCCCTGAAAACTGAAAGCCTGTCTCTCTCAACGTATGCTCTCTTTCCTTTTGCGAGGAAACGGGTGAAAGCCTCATTCATACTTCCAACATATCCGGCGTTTAACATTGCCTCGGCTATATGCGGCCTTCCAACAACATCGCCTCCGGCGATAAGCTGTACTGCTCCCATATCGATGTGAATGCTGTTATCTGCAAGTTTCTCAAGTATTCTCGGGTTCCTTTGGGAGCGACCTCCCTGAACGTAAGTAATAGCCTTCCCGAGAGAGTGCGACCCGCTGCACAGAACCGGGATATCAGCACCCGGGAAATAGCCCAGAAGATGAGCCGATAGCGCATTCTCTTCAAGATCAACACTCAACTCAATTCCTGGTATGAATTCCATCTCAAGTTTCTCTGCGGCAGAAGCACCTTCAGGAATCCCGTCCAGTGTATCGTGATCTGTTATCGAAAGCACCGAAAGAGATTTCTCGCCTGCCATCGCTACCAGTTCACCAGGAGACCTGATGCCATCGGAAGCGGTACTATGGATATGAAGATCTACTCTGGTCATAAGTTGTTTCCTCCGGAAGCCTGAATATTACGCCCTCTGAAACACCATGCAACATGATCTGTTTACTTCCGCACGCATATTTGGTAAATATATTCATGCTGCTCTGAAATGATATCTGGAGTCAGATTCGATTAAGTTGAATAGGAACATGGTTCATTAACGTATAGCTCGGACGGAGATACAGTCAGTTATGAAGAATCAGACAGAATCAAAGGTAATGTACATTCGAGATCCTGTACATGGAAGTATCCGTCTTTCAAAGCTCCAGGAGGAATTGATTCAGACTGTGGAAGTCCAGAGGCTCAGTTTTATACACCAGCTGGGTACAACATTTCAGAGCTATCCCGGTGCACACGGAATGCGGCTTTCTCATGCGCTTGGTGTTTCTTACCTTGCGGATACTATTTGCGTGCACATCCTTGAGGAAATGCCGGGAATGACTGATTCAGATATAACCGCTACCCGTCATCTGCTGCAGGCCGCCGGAATGCTTCATGATATTGGACATACACCCTGGTCTCATACACTGGAACCGCTCTATATAGAGCTGAATAGCGAAGATCATATGGACCTTGTAGCCGACATGGTCAAGGGTAACACAATTATGAACATCCGAGGTTCAGGAAGAATCCCGGAGATACTCAGGTCACATGGTGTGAATCCATCTGATGTAGCCGACCTGATCAGCAGCAGATACAGCGGTCCCCGTTACCTTCAGCAGATGATATTCGGAGAGGTCGATGCGGACATGCTGGATTACCTTCAAAGGGATTTCTATTTCACGGGAGTAGCCTTTGGGCATATTGAACTGGACAGGATAATATCTACAATGAGGGTTGTGGGTGATGAAATAGTATTCCTTCTCAAGGGTCACGAGGCTATCCGCGATTTTCTCTTCGCAAGGATGCAGATGTATTCAAGTGTCTACCTTCACAAAAAAACAAGAATTGTGGATATGATGCTTCTTGCGGCTGCCAGAAAGAGCATCATCGAATTGAAGGAGATCGATGATTTCCAGATCATGACAGATGATGAAATACTGAGTTTTCTTGCAGAGAGATCGAAGGATCCCTGGGTAAGGGATATGGCCTGGCGAGTGAAATACAGACAGAAACTGTTTTCACAGGTTTTCCGTATAGATGCTGCAACGCTTAACGAAAGTGATGTATCCTTCCTTAGCACAATCGGCAGGTCAGGTGAGACACCTGCCGAAAGGGTCAGCGATCTTGCACTGAAACTGTCTCAAACAGCAGGAGTCACACCCGGATACATACTCGTGGATATGCCTATGGAAGTCGTTAAAGTTTCGGAGGAGAGATTTTCAAAACTCGATATAAAATACCTTGAACCGTCCCGAAGCATTCTACCGCTCAAGAAGGTGGATCCAGCCTTTGCCCAATACCTGTCCCGGGCACATCCGAACAGTAACTACCTTACTGTATGCTGTAGTCCGGAAATCAAGGATAAGGTCAGAAAAGCATGCGAGGAACTCTTCCACATGGCTGCCATGCCGCTGTTCCCGGAGAGCCTAAACTAAATCTTCCCCTGCGTCCGCTGCCATCGAACTTTGATAACGCCTTTAACATCTGAAAGAGCGTTAAGAAGTTCCAGCTTGTTCTCCAGTTTTCTAATCCTCAGATGGTAAAGAAGACTTATTGAGTTACCGTCTCCTTCTATTTCAATATCGATATCATGTATGCCCATATTGTAATCTTTAAAAATGCTGGAGCAGTTTTCCACAAGTAGTTCCGGTTCCATATTCTTGCCCAGTATTTTTACATCGCGATACTTCAGATCAGCAAGTTTATCTTCAAGAAAGGGCAGCAGGATCAGCACAAGCAGGGCAATACCTGTTGATGACAGTGCCAGAAGGTACTCTCCCAGGCCTATTGTCACTCCCAGGGCAGCGACAAACCATATACATGCCGCCGTGGTAAGTCCCCTTACAAAATCACTTGTTCTGATGATAGCTCCGGCTCCGAGGAATCCAATTCCGGTAACCACTCCTGCAACTATCCTGCTGACTTCCGCACCGGGGTTGGAGCTACTCCCGCTGATTGCCAGACCGCAGATGGTTATCATGGCTGCCCCTATGGAAACGAGCATGTGGGTTCGCAACCCTGCGGGTCTTCCATGGTACTCCCTCTCCAAACCTATGAGGGATCCCAGAAAGGCCGCCAGAAGCAGTTTCACGATCCAGTTTTCGAAAATCATTCTTTCCTCCAGGTGGTTTTTTTCATCGCGTTTTCGTGAACTGATCCAGAAGCTCCAGACATTTCGATGATGTTAAGCAATTCATCCGTGGAATAGGGTTTTTGGAGAATACTGATTTTCGATCCAGATTTTTCAGGTACGGAATCAATTTCAAAAGAAAAGCCTGTTGTAAGAATTATCTCGATATCCGGAAACACCATTCTTATGTCTGAGATAACCTCTCCCGGGGATTCGTCGATAGCGCTATGATCCAGCAGTAAAAAATCGATTTCTGATCCGGCCATCATTTCATTCATTTCTTCCAGATCAGCAGCAGTGAAAACATGCATCCCATACATTGATAGAACATCGGAAACACTCTCCCTGACAGCCCGTGACGCATCGCATATCACCAGTTTCATACTGCTCAGATTGATTCTGTGGGGTGATTCTGAATAGGATACATCGAAGAGATAGTCTTCACTGGTCCGGAACAGAATACTAAGCGTAGTACCTGTGGATCCTTCGGTGAATACAGGATAACAGTCAAGCCTTGAAAGCACTGCAGCGACCGATGAAATATGAGAACCGTAATCCCTCTGAATACCAGACAGGTCTGTCTCGGGATCAAGCAGAGCTTCTTTGAGTACTACAGGTATTCTGGTTCCATCGGTAAAGCTCATGGATACGGACCTGGAAACGGTTCTATCACAGTTTGCAGAGAAAACCGAATCGGATACCGGTGAAGGCACATCCCTTGCACCGACTTTTATCCTTACCGATCCGCTTGTCGATTCAAGAGAATAGAATACCATGTTCTTCACTATCTGAGTGAAGTCTGCTCTTGAGCATTCAACCTCCGGCAGAAAACCAGGAACATCCAGATCTATTGACACCCTATCGGGAAGAACATCATTCAGAGCTGCGGATATTGCATCAAGTTCAGAGAAGATCTCAATGGTCTTAACCTGACCCTGGTCCTGTGTTTCAAGAAGCTTATCTCTTCCTGAAAGCAGATCAGATATCCCCTTGAGATGATCAAGGAAGGGCTGATCTCCCTGGAACTTGATCCTTCCATCTTCCAGGTAGGACATGACACGCTGAAGATCGATATCCGGCAGGCTTTCTGCTGATACTTCAGTAAGCTGCACATCGCTTTCAACTTCACTTTTTTCCGGTGATATACCCTCCTGATTTCCGATATCCTTAACTGATATGGCGTATCCAGTCTTACCGAGCATCTCTATTCTGAGAGCAGCTTTTCTGGAACTGCCTGAACTGTCGATAATGCAAATACTCAGTTCCAGCGTCTCTTCATGCTCCGGGTACTCGATCAGGTCCTGATCCTCCGATGTGAAACATGGCAGTTCATGGAATTTGGCACCTCTGACATCGTTCTTCGAAATGTCGATCAGCTTCTCTGCGGAATTATTCATGTAAAGAACTACGCCTTTGATATCGAGTCGGAAGAGCGCCGGGAATTCATACCCCTCAAGGAACGATGAGGAGTACTCATCAATTGTCATGATTCCAGCATTGCTGGTGGTTTTCACAGCGTTATCGCTTTGATAGAATCCGTTCTTTTCGATCTGTCTTCGCAGGTCGGCCAGTTTCAGAAATAAACCAGGCAGGATCAGCAGTACCAGCACTGCAGCAGAAATAAGATAGAAATTGTACAAACTGCCGGTATTCTCATTTCCATGCACGTTTTCGAAAACCATCCTGGAAATTGTGTTATTCCGGGATGAATCAATAACAGGATAGAATACAAGAAGACTGTTTTCCTTGCCCCTTTCTATATACCGCATGACCGGTGATCCGCTTGTAAGGGCGCTCCTGGTCAGAGATTCTTCCTCGAAGGGAACACCTTCGAACACATCATCCTGTATCGGGTATACGATGGTACATTCGCTGAGGTTGAAAGATCCCAGGAATTCCGGTTTCAGGTCAAGATAGACAAATCCCTCCGACTGACTATGGTTGAACATTAGAATGGACATGCTTTCATCCATTGAAATACCGTTAATGCTCTTCGCTGTCTGGATTGCCTGTTCCTGTTCCATCCGAACCACATCAGAGCACACGTCGTCAGTAAAGTGGATGTATGCTGCAAGGACTGCTGCTATTGCGATCGTACTGAAAATGAAGGGAAACAGCACCCGCAGCATGACCTTCGGTGAGATACCCGGGAAGAGGATCATTGTTCTCCCTTCAGAATTCAGTAAGTAATTAGTTTCAACCAATGAAGTGAATATGTCAAGGGTTAGAAGCAAAATCCAGCCGGAAACATGAAATTAAGACCGTTTTCAGCATAAAATGGAGATATTGGAACTAATTTCATACCAAACGAGTATGAATTTAGTCTGTTTTATTCATGTTGTCATCACTAAGTAACTTGACAAATTTAAACTCATTTAGTAAATTAATTGAAGGAACTAACATATTGGACTTGTTTATTGCGCCAAAACCAGGATAACAACATTTTGAAAGGATGGAATAAAATGCCGGATTACGTTGAACAGACCAGAAAAGTGCTAAGAACAGCCGGACGAAGTCCCAAAACAGCCAACAGCTATTTGTCTCACATCCGACGGCTCGAAAATACATACGGGAGCAGAACAGCTGAACTCGATGAGGATACTCTGAGAAAGTACCTCGAGGACCTTGTCGATGAAGGAAAGTCACTTTCCTACATCAACCAGGCCCAGAGTGCTATCAGATTCATGTACAAGCATGTGCTTAAAAAGGAGAATCCTTTTCCGGGTCCCGGTCTCATCTCAAAGAAGATACCAATGCATGGCATCTTCAGCAGAGAGGAGATCAGTCAGATATTCGCCAACGTACACGAGTTGAAGTACAGACTGGCTCTCATGCTTATCTATTCTTCGGGATTAAGAGTGGGTGAGGTTACTCATCTGCAAAGGAGTGCTGTCGACTTTGACAATATGGTGATCCATGTGAACGATCAGAATGGTGACTTCATAAGGGATACAATACTGGCGAAATCAATTTCTGATATTCTCAGGTACTATATTGAAACAAGAACCGATGATTCTCCATGGATGTTCCCCGGCAGAGGCAAAACCAACTGCATCTCCCCCAGAACAATCCAGAGAGCCTTCGCCGAGGCGATGCTTGCCGTTGGTATTGAGAAACGTGCAACTCTGGGATGGCTCAGGCACAGTTTTGCGGTTCATATGCTTGAGGACGGGATTGACAGAAAACTCGTACGCACTCTGCTGGGAATTACAACCCCCTCCATGATATCTCCCTACATGAAGCTTGCTGAGGGGAGAAGTGCGCTGAGAGTCAACAGTCCCGCGGACAGGTTCCTTTTAAAGAAATAACCGGGACTTCATAGAATACACGGGTTCTATTCAAGAGGGTGGCAGTTAAGCTGGCGCCCTCTTTTCTATTAAGTGCCAGTTCTGTTCAGAGGGAGATGGATCCTGAATTCAGTACCGCAACCAGGTTCAGAGGTAACTATTATGTCTCCTCCGTGCTCTGTGATTATTTTGTGCGAAACTGAAAGTCCTAGGCCTGTACCTTTTGAGCCTTTTGTGCTGAAAAAGACCTGAAACAATTTCTCTATGTTCTCTTTTGTTATTCCACATCCGTTGTCCGAAACAGAAACAGTCAGAAGATTGTCCTGAGGGAATATGTCAGTCTTCAGTTTTACTATTCCATCATTGCCGCATGCATCTATTGAATTCGATACGAAGTTGAGCAGGCATCTGTAAATTCCCTGAGGGTCGATCGTCACATCACCGATGTCATCCGATAATTCAAGAACAATACTGATGCCCCTCTCAGCTGCATCATCTCGCAGCAGATCCCGGATATCAACGCAAACACGGTTGACTTCGTATTCCACGTACTCAGGTTTCCTGTCCTTGGAATAAGCAAGCATATCCATAACGAGAGTTTTCATGATCTTCGTGTTCCTGCTGAGTATATCCCAGCCCTTCAACACTTTTTCGAAGTTGTTACTTTCCAGTGCCCGTTCAAGGATATATGACCCACCGTCAATTCCGTTGAGGATGTTCTTGATGCAGTGCGCTGCCCCGGCAATTCCCTGCCCGAGTGCGCTCAACCGTGCGTGCCGGAGGTTTTCCTGGTAGAGTGTTGCATTTTCGATAACAAGGGCCGCCTGTGAAGCCAGAACAGTAAGCACTTTCTGGTCACCTTCGGTAAACCCTCCAGGAACCGTTTTATTAACCGCCTCAATAACTCCGATAAGCTTATTGTGCACGATCATGGGGACAGCAAGCAGAGATTCTGTTTTGAATCCGGTTTCACTGTCAGCTTTTGCGGAGAATCTGGAATCTGATGAAGTGTTCTTTACGTTCACCGGTTCTCTGTTTTCAGCGCACCACCCTATGACTCCCTCGCCCATTTTAAGCCGTACACATTCCAACTTCTGCTCGAATTCCGTCTGATCGGTGCTTCCGCCCGCAACATAGAAGTAAAGCTCATTCTTCAATTCATCGTAAAGACCGATGGAAGCGGATTCTGCGCCGGTAACGGCCGCTCCCTCATTAATAATTGCATGGAGGAGGCTATCAAGATCACTGATAGAAGATAGAAACTTATCTATCCTGTACAGTGTCTGCAGATGAGCCTCGGTTTCAATAACAGCCATAATGCAGTTTCAGAGTTAAGAGAGTGGCTTGTCTATTGGATCCCGAGTATCTTTTTGATCTCCTGCTGGAGTTTTTCAGGATCAACTGGCTTATCGATAAATGCTTCAGGCTCTTTTCCAAAATAATGCCCCATATCCTTGCCTTTGAAAGCAATTCCTGAATCATGAGCAATACCTGTAAGCATAATAACGGGAGTGTCTTTCAGATCTTCGAATTTTCTCAGATCATTGAATGTCTCAAATCCGTTCTTCACCGGCATTGTTATATCCAGAATAATAAGATCCGGTTTTGAGGCTTTTGCTATAGTGAGCCCGGCTTCCCCGTCCTCAGCGGTAAGCACATTGAAGTCCCCTAAATCGGATATTACGGATTCCGCAAATGCGATAGCGTCAGGATCGTCATCCACAACAAGAATAGTTTTCTTTTCATCTGTCATTTTTCTTTCCCCCCATGTTTGCATCCTGCAAGCTTGTTCCGCTAAATGCAATTCGTGAATTGTTAACTGATTAAATCATATCAGTGTCGCATATGTATACTTGTCAGAATATCTTCTGTAAAGTACCAATCTGGTAGGAAATACTGTTTGTTCGGCACACTCAGGGACGCATATATACGCGATTTTCGCATTTGCGCCGTCTAGAGCTGGAAATTACGAAAGAAGAACTAGAGGACTTTGAACTGACTGCCTGAAACCCTTCCTGACATGCAGGTAGATTCTTGTTGTTTCCAGGCTCTTATGCCCAAGAAGCTCCTGAATCTCACAAAGATCAACTCCCGACATCAATAAATGTGTTGCAAAACAGTGCCGAAGAGTGTGAACTGTGGCATGCTTCTGGACTCCGGACCTACTAACAGCATCTCGCATCATTCTCTGCACTATAGCGGGATGGATGTGGTGCCTCCGTATCTCTCCTGATTCCGGGTCAATTGACGGCCTGGAAGATGGAAAGAGGTACTGCTATTTCAATTCAAGGCCAGCTTTAGGGTATTTGCGCTCAAGAGCTGAAGGCATTGAAACTGGAATATTCTCCTCACTGCATCAATCCCATCAGGTTCCCTGTCCCAGACATTCCGGAAGAGGAACAGAATTGCGTTGAAAGCCTGATTCTGCGTTGATGCAGCAACATTTTTCTTAAGCGCCAGGTAGGACAAATACGCAGTGAAGGAAGAATCAAGCTGTGGCTTTATCTTCCGCAACGAGCAAAAAGCATGATATTTTCCTCCCCAGGATGAATAGCTCTTCACTGTACTTCGTGCATAGTGTCTTACACGGAGTTTTTTGATCATAATTTCTATTGGATCGACATGATCGGATTCCTCGATATCTTTTTCCTTAGTAGGCGAGAACTGCTGATACAGCTTAACGGCATCAAGTGCCTGACGTATCTGCCAGTCATGCTTTCCCTCTTTACTAAGCAAATATGAATAGGATGCTTCGTCAGGATGATCAAGATCCAAGTAGTGTTTAACCCACTATATCATATAAGGTAAGTGCTTATCACTCACCAAGTCTTGTCTCCTCAGATTGCTTTCAAACTCATCTAGCTTTGCGTGCATGATAATCCTCCTCTTGCATATGAAGTTGCAGTATAACAACGATATTCTCGTTGTTAGTGTACATATGTTTACTATTTCATGTCAACATATGTAACTTGACCAAGGAAATACACCTTGTTATCCTCATGCAAGATAACTAGTGACTAGAGTTATGCTGCAGCTGTAGAATCATTGTTATAGCAAATTAACCCATACAATAGTATTGACAAATAGCCATACTCCAGTAATATTTGAATTATGAGAAAGAAACCGGATTTTCAGTGGGATGAAAACAAGGACAGGCTGAACCAAGAGAAACACGGTGTATCCTCCGCTTTAGCTCAGCTGGCATTCCTTGATCCCTGCAGGGTCATCCTGGAGGATGCATCACATAGTCATCAAGAGCATCGATTCTACTGCATAGGCCGAGTTACAGAAGGAATAATGACAGTAAGATTCAGCTACCGTAACAGACAGATCAGGATTATCGGAGCAGGATATTGGCGAAAGGGAAAACGGATTTATGAAGACCAAAATAAAGTACACTGATGAGCCAATGGGCAAAGTCAGGGTAGTGGAGGATTTTCTCCCCTCTCCTGAAGAACTTGCGCTCAAGGATGAGACGGTGAAGATCACCATCTCTCTAACACGGCGTAGTATTGACTTCTTCAAGAAAGAGGCTGAGCTTCACAACACGCAGTACCAGAGAATGATCCGAACTCTCCTGGATGAGTACGTAGCGCATCAGAGATAAGTGAGCAATAACAATCGAATTGAGCTGACTTTACGCATTTAAGGCAGTGTCACAGCAGCTCATTCGAAGCATTAGCATACAAAGAAGGGATTGACATACGGTATCTATATTGATACTATACTCTATGGCAAAGCTAGAAGCATTGATAAAGAGAATGAAGGATAACCCGAAGGATGTTCGATTCCCGGATTTATGTAAGATATGCAAATACTATTTTGGAGAACCGAGACAATCCGGATAAAGCCATCATGTGTACAAGACGCCATGGCAAGGAGATCCGAGAGTAAACATCCAGAATAAGAAAGGCAAAGCAAAAGCCTACCAGGTTAGACAAGTTCTTCGAGCCATAGAAAGGTTGAGTGAAAAAGATGCCGCTGAAGAATGATCATTTCACATATAGAGTAACATGGTCCGAAGAAGATCAGGAATATGTTGGTCTATGTACAGAATTCCCTAGCTTGAGCTGGCTTACTGAAACTCATGAATCAGCTCTTGAAGGAATACGACAGCTTGTGGCCAATGTTATCTCTGATATGATGAAAAACAAAGAAAAAATACCAGTTCCAATTTCAATCAGGAAATACAGCGGAAAGTTCATGGTGCGGATTCCTCCCGAAGTACATCGTAAAATTGCTGAAATTGCAGCAGAAGAGGGAGTGAGTATCAACCGATTAGTAAGTGCAAGACTCGCAAAATAGAAGTGCTAACAATTACATGAACCAGCCACAAATGCAATGCTATGACCCAGAGTAATATCTCTGCTGGTTATGCAGGCGTTGAGAAGGATCACATGACAAAGGATCAATATGCTAGCTTCACTTAGCGGTACAACTGGATGAAGCTAGATAATCCTGTACGGAAAGTAGTCTGTCTAAGCAATTCTATCAATGAACTGCTTGAGGAACCTTTCGGAACTATGAAAGATAGTAATTGCGATAGTCGTTGGGCGTATTAAGGTTGATAAACGATCTGAGAAGAGGATCGAACAGTCTGATCTCGGATTCCCGAACCTCAGTTACACTCACGGTCTGAAAAAAACCTGTCACTTTTCTACCTCCGGAATCAAGGTACTGCTCAATTCTGTCTGAAGTACTGCAGCTGTACATCGCGCAGAGGGGTTCCAAGTACCCTCTTATGACAGGAATCACCACATCGTTTGCATCATCTTTCCTGGACGTAAGGAGATATACCAGACGGGATTTGACGAAAGGCATGTCACACCCCAGCACGAATACGTCTGTAGTGCTCGATGCCTTCATACCAGATAGTATTCCGACCAGAGGGCTTCGCTCAGGTCTTACATCCTCAACGATCTTTACATCGCAGCGATTCAAATCAAGGCTCCGGCCGGCCACGATGACTTCACTGAACAGACTTCCCACGCGGTTTATGATGTGGTCGATCATCGTCCCGCCGGAAGCGGGTAGAAGGTGTTTGGGACAACCCATACGGCTGGATGCTCCGCCCGCAAGGATAAGCAGAGAAGTCTCTTTGGAAATCACAGACCCAGGCGCCATTTGTTCGCGTATACGTTCATTCTATTACCCCGGACAAAACCGCAAAGACAAATTCCCAGTCTATCCGCCTCATTGACAGCCTGAACGGTAGGAGCGGAAATAGCCGCGATGATCGGAATACCCACCCTTGCAATCTTTCTGACAAAAGCTGATGGAACACGAGAGGAGAGTATAATGAATGAGTTATGGATCTCAATATTCTTCATGAATGCGCAACCAATAACTTTTTCCAGTACAGCCGAGCGGCTTATATCCTCCACATGGCATTCAATGGAATCCTCTCTGCTGATCGAAGCGGAGTGCGTTGCACCTGTTTCTCTGAAGATTACTCCTGATTTAACGGATTCAACTACCTGCCTCAGGATAATATCCGGAGTGACCCCGTAATCTGATGCTACCGGTACCAGTTCCTGCACTACCGGGTTCTTAGTGAACGAGATTGTTACGTTACATCCTGTCTGTTCCACAGAGAAAGGTTCGGAACCCTGAACAATGTAACCTTGTGTAGCCAGGTACCCATAGGCAAGAGACCGAAGGTCTCCAGGGCAGCACACTGAAGTAATGGCGTGTACCCCGTTCAATTCCAGCGTGTATGTCATCTGCTGAACGAGAGTATCCTCGCGTTCCACAGTTTTGCCGGCCTTTATCGTTGTAATTACTATTCTATCCGTCATTGACATTATTCTGTTCTCCCTGGGAAGGGCTGCCTGATCAACAGCCCTTCCTTGCAGGAAATAACTTTACGCTTTCTTACCCTTGAGGAACACGAAGTAGTAAAGTGTTGATACGAAGAATGCTCCACCAATAATGTTACCAAGAGTCACAGGTATAAGATTGTTCATGAATCCACCAATGTTCAGATTGGAAATATCCGTTCCTGCGGCAGCCATACCCCTGTTAAGAATTCCGATGGGAATGAAGTACATGTTGGCGATACTATGCTCAAATCCGCTGGCGACGAAAGCCATGATCGGGAAGAAACAGGCGAATATCTTTCCAATGACGGTTTTTGCTGCGACAGCAAGCCATACAGCAAGACATACAAGCCAGTTACAGAGGATACCTCTTGAGAGAGCCGCCATGAAATCCATGTTTACCTTGCCGTTGGCAATAGCGACGGCCTTCGCACCAACAGCTCCGCCGTTCACACTCAGAAGACCTGAACTGTGTATAAGCCAGACGATGAGCAGTGAACCAACAAGGTTGGCGAAAAAGACAATACCCCAGTTCCGGAGCAATGATCCAACAGATGTCTGTTTGTTCAGTACAGACATCATGATAAGGTTATTGCCGGTGAAGAGTTCAGCACCTGCAATTACAACAAGCATCAGGCCAACACTGAAAGCTGAACCGAAAACGAGTTTGGCAATTCCAACACCAAGGAACCCTGAGATGTCATGCCCTACTATTGTTGCAAGCTGAGCTCCGAAAGCGATGTATACACCAGCGAAAATACCCAGTATGAGCAGCTTCATAAAACTGCTCTGTGCCTTCTTGACACCAACAGTATTCGCGAGTACTTCTGCAACACCTGCTGGTGGAGTGCAGTTTTCGGCCATTGAATTTCCTCCTTGTTTCATTGTATTCTTGCTACCTGACAGGCTGCTACTTTCAACTCAGGAATCTTTGCCTTGGGATCAAGAGCATCGTTCGTGAGCCTGTTTGCAGCAGCTTCAGCAAAGTGGAACGGGACAAATACTGAACCTATTGCTACCATTTCAGTTGACCTGACTGTTGTTTCAATCTGGCCTCTTCTCGTACTGATACTGACCGGTCCACCGTCTACAAGCCCGAGACGGTCAACATCATGCGGGTGTATCTCAGCGTATGCACCGCTCACATATTCATTCAGGGCTGGAGCCCTCCGGGACATGCTACCGGTATGGTAGTGAAAGAGTATCCTGCCGGTGGAGAGTATGAAAGGGTATTCTGCGTCCGGAATTTCTGCCGGGGGAATGAAATCAACCGGGTGGAATTTTCCCCTGCCCCGCTTGAATTCACCCTTGTGCAGATACATCGTTCCCGGATGTGACTCATCGGGACAGGGCCACTGAAGACCAGTATCCTGGATTCTGCTATGGCGCATTCCGCCGTATATTGGAGTTACACTTGCTATCTCGTTCATGATCTCAGCGGGATTCGCATAGCTCATGGGGTAACCAAAAGATGTGGACAGATCGCAGATAATCTTCCAGTCGGGTCTGGCCTCGCCTGGAGCATCGAGAAATTTCCTGAGAAGGATAACCCGGCGCTCTGTGTTTGTGAAAGTTCCCTCTTTCTCGGCAAATGAAGCAGCAGGCAGAACAACATCCGCTTTCTCTGCAGTTTCGGTCATGAAGATATCGCAGACAACCAGGAATTCAGCACTTTCAAGAGCTTTCTCGACATGGTTGAGATTGGGATCGGAAACCATGGGGTTCTCACCCATAATGATAAGGCCCTTCACATCACCGCTTTCCAGGCTGTTGATGATCTCCACAACCGTAAGTCCGTTGTCTTTAGAAAGCTTTCTACCCCATGCCTTTTCGAACTTCTTCTGTGACGCAGGATCAGCAACCTTCTGGTATCCGGGATAAACATTTGGAAGCGCTCCAAGATCACAGGCCCCCTGAACGTTATTCTGTCCTCGGAGGGGATTAACACCGCCGGAGGGTTTTCCGACATTACCGGTAAGCATGGCAAGGTTAGCCGTGGAGAGAACATTGTCAGTTCCCGTCGTATGCTGGGTGATACCCATCGAATAAACAATGGACGATACTTCAGCAGTCGCGAAGATCCTGGCAGCCTTCCTTATCTTTTCAGCAGGGATGGTGGTTATCTCTTCCACCATCTCAGGAGTGAAACTCTTTACTATTTCGCTCACAGCTTCGAAGTCTTCAGTTCGCTCGCTGATGTACGCTTCATCCTGCAGATTCTCGCTGATTATCACATTCATCAACCCGTTCATCCATGCTACATCGGTACCATTCTTCTGCCTCAACCATAGGGTGGCGTGTTCAACCAGATCAATTCTCCTGGGATCCACCACAATGAGTTTCGCACCATGTTCACGGACGGCACGTTTGATGATCGTAGCAATCACGGGGTGAGTCTCGGTTGTATTCGAACCTGTTACCAGAATACACTTTGCATGCTCAAGCTCAGCTATCGAGTTTGTCATGGCTCCTGACCCGAAGGCTGCTGCCAGACCTGCAACCGTCGATGCATGGCACAATCTTGCGCAATGATCCACATTGTTGGTACCCACAGCCGCACGAATCATCTTCTGGAACAGGTAATTCTCCTCGTTGGTAACCCTGGCGGAAGAAAGACCTGCAATCGAGTCTGGACCGCTCTCTTCCCTGATCTTCCCGATTTTCTCACCAATGAGTGCAATAGCCTCATCCCAGGTGGCTTCGACAAATTCACCGTTACGTTTTATCAGAGGCGTTGTAAGCCGATCCTCACTGTCAAGGAATGTATGGCCATAGCGGCCCTTCACGCAGGTAGATCCGTAGTTGGGGATGATATCCGAACCTTCTACTTTTACCAGCTTGTTATCATGAACCCACATATCCAGCTGGCATCCCACTCCGCAGTAGGAGCAGCTGGTGCGGGTCTTCTCTACTTCCCAGCTTCTGACTCCCATTGGAAATTTCGCCGAAAGAGCACCTGTAGGACAGATCTGAACACACTCACCGCATCCATCGCAGTCAGATATATCCAACAGATTTACACCGGTACCGACTCTCATATCCACTCCGCGGTTCAGAACAGCTATTATTCCCTTACCCTGGATGTCCCTGCACGCTTTAACACATCGAGTGCACATGATGCACTTGGAAGGATCGTATTTGAGTACAGGCGATGAATCATCAACTTCTTCCAGGGATTCGAAACTGTCAAACAATCTCGTTCGACTGTCTATCCCAAGATCGTATGCAAGATCCTGCAGTTCACAAATACCGGCAGTATCACAGACCAGGCAGTCACAGTTGTGCGCGGCAAGCAGAAGGTTCGCCACAATCTTCCTGGATTCGATTACCTTGGGACTGTGAGTTCTCACGACCATATTGGGTATTATTGGCGTCACGCATGCAGTAGCGAGAGTATTCCAGCCCTCGATCTCAACAACACAGATACGGCAATTACCTGAAATATTCACCTTGGGATGATGACACAAAGTGGGAACTTCAATACCGACTTCCCTGCAGGCCTCAAGGATAGTAGAACCTTCCCGGATACTGTACGCCTTGTCGTTGATTTTTATTGAAATATTATGCATTATCGATCACCTCTTTCGCAGCAGCACTTTCCACTGACACATTCATCAGTGAAGTCTACGAAGTTGTTAATGATATCTACGAAGCAGTTGACCGCTGTCTGACCGAGACCGCATTTACTTGTGATCCTCATGGCCTCAGCCAGTCTGAAGTAATCGCTGAGACTTTCCTCAGAGCAGATGTCACCGGAGATAAGATCATCAACAGCGTACATGAGCTGAAGAGTTCCTTCTCGGCACGGGACGCACTGTCCGCATGATTCGTGAACAAAGAACTCCATGAAGTTCTCCAGCACTTCGAGCATATTCACCGTACTGTCGAAGACTATCACGGAGCCTCCGGGAGGAAGATCATCGAAGGAAAGAGAACGATGAGTCTCGGTTGCGGGGATAGTCCTGCCGCTTGCACCGCCAACTTGAACAGCCTGAATATCACCCGCTCCTGCGAGATCAATAAGATCCTTCAGGGGTGCTCCCATGGGAAGTTCGTACACACCCGGCTTCTCAACATCACCGGAAATACTGAAGAGTTTTGTTCCTGAACAGTCTCCGATTCCCAGATCAGCATACCATTCAGGTCCGCCCAGAATAATGTGGGGGACTGCACAGAAAGTCTCAACATTGTTAACGATGGTTGGTTTGTTAAGGTACCCGCTGTTCACAGGGAATGGAGGTTTATTTCTGGGGAAGCCACTCTTGCCTTCAAGGCTCTCGATAAGAGCGGTTTCTTCTCCGCAGATGTACGCTCCAGAACCGGTTCTTATCTCTACATCGAAGTCATAACCTTTTCCACGAATGTTCTTTCCAAGAAGCCCCCTGGCAATCATGTTCTTCCTTGCATCTTCGATGGTCGGAATGAGGTAAGAGTATTCAGCTCTGAGGTATATGATCCCATGGGAACTGCCGATGGCATATCCGCCGATAGCCATCCCCTCGATGAGCCTTTCAGAATACTTCTCCAGAAGGACCCTGTCCTTGAAAGTTCCCGGTTCACCCTCATCAGCATTACAGATCACGTACTTCACATCGGACGAGGCGGCGCCAGCAAGGTTCCATTTGATTCCGGTTGGGAATCCTGCCCCGCCGCGACCTTTAATACCGGAATCACGCACAATGAAAACGACATCAGCAGGTGACATCGTTAAAGCCAGTTCAAACCCGGCACCGAATTCGGGCTGGTTTTCAGCAAGCAACACTTTCTTTTCCATTGAAGCCACCTATTCCAGTCCGTGCACGATGTCGCACGCTTTTTCGGGTGTTAGTTTTACATGAGGCTCACCATTCACAAGCATTGCGGGAGCCTGGTCACAAAGACCAATGCATGGTGTTGTTTCAATGGTAAGGCGGCCGTCATCCGTGGTTTCAAATGGTTCTATACCGAATTCATCTATCAGAGCTTCCAGAATTTTACCTTGTCCTGTCATTGTGCAGCTTATGGTGCTGCAGAGACGAACGATGTTTCTGCCCCTTGGTTCGATACTGAAAAAGCTGTAGAAACTTACAACACTGTACACCTCGGCAACGCTGATCCCGGTTGCCTTTGCTATTGCTTCTATTGCGATTGTCGGAATCCAGCTGAGTTCTTCGTTGACCTTGGTGAGAAGCTGCATGATGCTCTCATGCTCGCTACCGAACTCTTTAATACCATCAGCGACAATCTCTTCGGGATTGCGTAGCACTACTGGTCTCCTTTCGCGAGTAGATCCTTGATCTTCTGAACCAGCACATCTGGAGGGACAGGCTTCTCGAGAAATACGTTCACCGGGAAGAAATCCGGGTTCTCTTCCGGATCGAAATCGTAACCGGTAACCTTACCAACAGATGTAAGCATCACAATCGGAACATCACTTTTCAATTTCCTTCGAATTCTCCTGGCAACCGCAAAACCTTCATCTGTCTCCTCCATCATTACATCCAGCACAACAACATCCGGATTCTCCTCCTTGACCATTTCAAGTCCCCTGGCACCGCTTAGTGCCGTAAGAACCTCAAATCCGATGGCTTCAAGGACAATGCTGTTTGCTTCAACGAAATCTGGATCATCGTCAATAAGCAATACTCTGATCTTGTCTGCCATTGTCTTACCTTTCATTTAATTTCGTCCGTTAATCTGTACGAGATTGGCAGGAAATATACGCATTCATAACTCTACAATGCCACATCAGTTAATTACAAATATCAGTACCGGTAATGTTCGGGTTTGTACGGACCGTCCAAATCAACACCGATGTAATCTGCCTGCTCCGGAGACAATTTTGTGAGTATAACTCCCAGCTTCTCAAGGTGCAGCCTTGCCACTTCCTCATCAAGCAGTTTCGGAAGCATGTAAACACCAATTCCCGGTTTCTCATCAGCCAGAGCTATCTGGGCCAGGCACTGATTGGTGAAGGAACTGGACATCACGAAGCTTGGATGCCCGGTTGCGCATCCAAGATTGACAAGCCTTCCCTCCGCAAGAAGGAAGATGGAATGACCATCCTGAAAACGGAATCTGTGCACCTGGGGTTTGATCTCCTCTTTTTCAACACCGGGGAAAGCCTCAAGGCCCGCGACATCGATCTCGTTATCAAAATGACCGATATTGCAAACTATAGCCTGGTCCTTCATCCTGCTCATATGATCTGCGGTTAAAACGTTGTAGTTACCGGTTGCAGTTACGAAGATTGCAGTTTCAGGTATGGCATTCTCAACAGTAGTAACTTCAAAACCCTCCATGGCCGCCTGCAGAGCGCAGATAGGATCGATCTCGGTTATCAGGACTCTCGCTCCGAAGCCCTTCATGCTCTGGGCACAGCCTTTGCCAACATCTCCGTATCCGCAGATGAGGATTGTCTTTCCGGCGACCATGACATCCGTTGCCCGTTTGATCCCGTCCGCAAGAGACTCCCTGCATCCGTAGAGATTATCGAACTTGCTCTTTGTAACGGAATCGTTAACATTGTATGCAGCAAACAGAAGTTCCCCAGCCTTCATCATGTTGTAGAGCCTGTGAACACCGGTTGTTGTCTCCTCTGAAACACCAAGGATCCCGGGTACAATGGAAGTCCAGAAATTCGGATTCTCCTGAATTCCTTTGTAGAGATTATTTGCAAGAGCAACTTCATCCTCTGTCCCTTCAATAACTTCCGTTAGCTTACCGGTTTCCTCAAGGATCTTCTCCAGCTGATAACCACTATGAACCATGAGGGTCGCGTCTCCGCCATCATCGACTATAAGGTTAGGTCCCTTCCCTCCGGGGAAACTCAGAGCTCTCCTTGTGCACCACCAATACTCCTGCAGACTCTCACCCTTCCATGCAAAAACAGGAATGCCTGTCACAGCAATGGCTGCAGCGGCATGATCCTGAGTGGAGAAGATATTGCAGCTTGCCCACCTTACATCCGCCCCGAGTTCGACAAGGGTTTCAATCAGTACCGCAGTCTGAACGGTCATATGAAGCGAACCTGTAACCCTCAATCCTTCAAGGGGTCTGTTCTTTCCGTACTTTTCCCTCACAGCCATCAGCCCTGGCATTTCCAACTCGGCTATTACTATTTCCCTGCGACCGAAATCTGCCAGTGATAAATCAGCAACCTTGTAATCATCCATAAAAGTTCCTTTCATCCAATTTTCCTGACAGAATAAACACTCTTCCATCATCGCTAACACTTTCATCAAGTCCACTGAATCCTGCAAAGGACATCCAGACTCTAACTTCATTCCGGTCAAGGCCCGGCCAGAGATCCCCCTGCTTAAGTTTTAAATCGGAATCCTCGTGCGGAGTAAGTTCTATAACACTGCACCTTCCATTATCCCTGCATACCCTTGAAGCCTCCTTGAAAAACATGGAAGGCTCGCTGAGATGATGAAGAAGCATATGAGCAATAACCCCGTCAACTGAAGAATCATCAAGTGGAAGCTGCTCGGCACTTCCAATACGAAGCTCAACGTTACCGCTGTTCCCATCGGATTCAACTCTCTTTTCCGCCTGTAACAGCATCTCCTGTGACTGATCAACACCTATGACTGACATGCCACTCCTGGCCAGCCTCAGAACCAGTTCACCATGACCGCAACCGGCGTCAAGAATCGTGCTTCCTGCAGGATACATATTAATAACACCCGTAATGTAAGCCTCCTGATCAGGCATAAGGTATGAAACCTCATCGAACTTCGATGCTTTTCTGTCAAAGAATTCCTTTGCCTCTGATTTCCTCTTATCGTAGCACCGTCTGAGTTCGAGGATGTCGGTTTCATAATTCTCGATCTCCTTCATACCTGCTGAAATACTTTCGAGGATTTTCGCAAGTAAAGTACTATCCCTGTTCAGACTGTAGTAAGCCCAGCTGCCTCTCCCCTTACGGATAACAATACCTGCGTCGAGAAGCTTTCGAAGACTATGACTTACATTGGACTGGCTCAATCCAAGAGCACAGGTTATTTCACTTACGTTAAGTGGTCCTCGCAGAAGTATGCGGACCATTCTCAACCTGCTGGAATTGGCAAGAGCTCCAAATAGATTTTTCATAGATATGATTATATGTTAATATTATCATATCGTCAACAGATATTTTGTCCACATACTCTATATGATTCTCCTGTAGCAGATTCATAAGCTTCAGAATGTCATTGCATTCACTCATTCGTAAATCATAATTACTGAATTCCCCTGATATATGAACTCAGTATTTCCAAACTTTTCACACGTGTATGGGTACTGTTTCTGTCATACTCACTGATTGCGATAAGCATTGACAGCATATTACCTGAATGAATAGTGTCATGGTAGAGATTATTCAAAAAGAAATGAAGACTCTTCGTAATTATTATTCCATGACTGTTGGTGGCAATCGAGAAATAGGAAGACAGATGAATATTCAGATTAGGGAAGAAAACAGTTCAACTCTTGCCGAGTATGCTGAAACTCCCATGACCTTCACTGTTGATCACATATTTACAGTAAAGGAAACGGGATTTGGAGGTATAATCCTGGAAGAGCATGTAGTCGATCCACCTTACACAAAGGATTATGATGCCTGTTCTGGAGAAGGACCATTAACGTGGGCCGACCGATGGGACCTTTCCAACTGGGTCTTCCTTTCTGCTTATTCAGGTGATAAACGTTTGGGCGGGGCTGCTGTTGCATGGAATACCCCTGGTGTGTTCATGCTGGAGGGTTGCCGGGAATTAGCGGTACTCTGGGACATTCGCATTCACCCCGAGTACCGTGGAGAGGGTGTTGGAAGTTACCTTTTTAAGGCTGCAGAGAACTGGGCTATTGCGAAAGGGTGTAAATACCTGAAGATTGAAACCCAAAACGTCAATGTACCTGCCTGCCTGTTTTACCAGAAACAAGGTTGTGTTCTAGGGGCTATTAATACATTTGCCTATCCCGACCTGCCAGGTGAGATATGCTTGATGTGGTACAAAGATTTGACTAGCAACCAGATCCGAAGGGTGCCATTAGTACCGCTGACTTGAAACGTTGTTTACATAGGAGATTGGAATCGAGATGAGCAGAAATAATCTTGAACGAGAATGGCATGAGCTTTCGATACCCTGGATCAAGGAGGCCAGAGAAGGCAGGAACCCTACTCGCACAGGTTTGCTCGATAAGCCCATGCTTGAGGCCTGCGGCAACGTAGAAGGCCTTAAAATACTGGACTGCGGATGCGGTGAAGGCCGCTTCTGCAGAATGCTTCTCGATAAAGGCGCGGAGTATGTATTTGGCCTTGATCTGTGCAAGCCAATGATAGAAGCTGCAACAGAACTGCAATCACGAAACGATGCATATCGAGTCGCAAATGTGCAGGATCTCAGCTTTATTGAAGATGAGGCTTTCGATCTTGTTGTGTCCTATCTCAACCAGTGTGACCTGCCGGACTTCGATGCTAACAACAGGGAAGTATTTCGAGTCCTAAGAACCGGCGGATTGTTCGTAGTCGCCAATCTGCACCCGATGAGGTCCGCTGTGGGCCAATGGCACAGGACAGATGATGGAGAGAAACAGCACGTTATACTGGATAGCTACTTCGACGAAGGTGAACGGCACTGGAAGATAATGGGCGTCGAGTTAACCAATTTTCATCGCTCTTTATCGACATACACGAGCGCTTTTCTCCATGCAGGTTTCAGGATTGATAAAATAACTGAACCAACCGTAACCAGAGAACAATTGGCATTGTATCCGGAGCTCGACGATGAACTGCGAGTGCCTAACTTTATCATTTACACATTAAGAAAACCCTGAAAAGCGTGTAGGATGAACAAATTGATGAAAACGGCAAAGGTGATGGATCACGTTATCCCTGCAGAAGATGGGGTATTCTATACCCGGAATGACCCCAATGACATAAGATTCGGCGACATCGTCCTCCGTGATATCGAACATTATTCAACCGCGCAGGTTGTCATACTGGGATGTCCGCAGGATGAAGGGATTACCCGGAATCGCGGCCGTCCCGGTGCGCGTTATGCGCCAACCGAGATTCGAAGAGATCTTTATCGCTACCCGGTGACTCAATCTCATAAGCATCTTAATCTCATGGATCTCGGGGACCTGGAAATCCGTGACACACTTGAGAATACGCATGAATTACTGACGAGTACAGTACGCAAATTGATCGCAAACGGAAAGAAGGTCATTGTTCTTGGTGGTGGAAATGACATTTCTTACCCTGATTGTCTTGCGCTGACAGCCCAAACCAGAAAGCCACTGGTATTCAATATCGATCGTCATCTGGATGTCCGTGCTGACAAACCCCGAAACAGCGGTACATCCTACCGACAATTGCTGGAAGAGGGGATAATAGAGCCATGCATGTTCCATGAGTTCGGTATCAATTCCTTCGCGAACTCTCCAAAGTACCTGGAGTACGTTTTGAATATTGGCGCTAATATTCACTACCTTGGGGACCTGCGAGCTGCAGGCGTTGGAAAATCTCTCCGAACTATCGTTAATGGGTCCGATTCAGACGGGATATTCTTCGGTTTTGATCTTGATGCTGTCAGATCGATAGAAGCACCCGGGGTCAGTGACCCCGGTCCAATGGGATTCAGCGCTCGCGAGGTATGTGAGATTGCCGACGTTGCGGCTTCGGATCCCCGGACCCGAATCATTGAGATCACCGAAGTATGTCCGGAATTCGATAGAGATCGCCTTACCAGCAAACTTGCTGCAAATATCATAGTTCGTGCCCTGGCTGAAGATACAGAGCAGAAATGAAATTGAAGTAATATGAGCATATCGGACGAGCACAGCAGGATAATATCTGAGAAGGATAAACAGGTATTTTCAAAACTCGATGAAATCGAAACGGAAATGAAAAGAATGAGCCTATGGTCTGACAATCCGCCTGCTTTTACTGTTAGCAACTATCTGGAAGCTCCGTCTTTTGAGCTATGGCTTCAATGTATCTTCATTCCGCATGCTCGCGAAGCTGCCAGGAAAGGTCAGTATCCAGAACGAAGCCAGGTCGGGCTTATGGCAATGAGGCAGTACAACTATCACAGCTTCCTTGAAAAAGCACAGCCATTATTAGGTTTACTGAGTCAATTCGATAAAATAATCGAAGGCAAATAAGCAGAGTTAACAGTTGTGTTAACTCAATTTTGTCAATGTATATGCTTCATTATACACCTTCTGACGGTTGACTACACGAAGCGTTAACATTCCACACAGTAGAAAATGAGTTGATTACCAGGCAGACAGAGTACTGGCCAGAGAACTTCGAAGCTCCGTAGTGGAGGAGACAGTGGGTCAGGATAATCAAATAACTGGGCTATGATGGATAAAATGCCATATATTATTACTATGATATCAAAGAACAATTCATTTAGATATTTAGAGGAATTGGCATCGGGTTAATGATGTACGAAGCTTCAAAAAGGAATTTCTTATGTTGAACGAACATCAGGTAGTTATAACCGGTCTGGGCGCTGTAACACCGATTGGTATAGGTATAGAAAATTTTGTTGAAGGATTGAAGGCGGGACGAAATGGAATAGCGATGGTTACCGGCTTTGATGTAACAGATTTTCGTTCTACCCTCGCTGGTGAAGTAAACGATTTCAATGCAGAGGACTGGATTGACAGAAAATCAGTAAGGCGTATGGATCGATTCACCCAGTTTGCACTTGCTGCATCTGCCATGGCGATTGAAGATGCGGGACTGGAATCGTACGCATTTGATGGAAACAGAGCAGGCGTCATTATCGGCTCGGGGATCGGTGGTGCGCAGGCTATCGAAGATGGCTATACCATACTTCTGGAAAAAGAACCCAGAAACATGAATCCGTTTTTTGTTTCCAGGCTGCTCATCAATATGGCAGCATGTATGGTTTCTATTAAATACGGTTTGAAAGGTCCCCTCTCTGCTCCCTCCGTGGCCTGTTCTACCGGATCCAACTCTATCGGTGATGCTTTTCGAATTCTACAGCGAGGGGATGCTGATATCATGATAGCAGGCAGTTCCGAAGCATGTATCAATCCGCTGCCCTGGGGCTGTTTTTGCGCCACACGATCCATGACCCCAAATGATTGTTCAGAGACTGCATGCAAGCCCTTTGACAATAATCGTGACGGTTTTGTGATGGGGGAAGGAGCAGGAATCCTTGTTCTGGAAAATCTGAAGCATGCTGTAGATAGAGGGGCAGACATATACGCTGAAATCGCTGGATACGGAAACACGGCCGATGCGTATCATATTACAGCACCTCAACCTGAAAGCGACGGCATGATTCGTGTTATGCAGGCAGCACTTAAAGATGCTGATATGGAAGCTGAAAGAATTGGCTATATTAATGCCCATGGAACATCAACAGTTTTGAATGATAAATGTGAGAGTGCTGCAATTGAAAAAGTATTTGGCGAACATGCAAAATCCTTGAAAGTCAGCTCGATAAAATCAATGATTGGTCATCTTCTGGCTGGCGCAGGATCTGTGGAATTCGTTTCAACAGTAATGAGCCTATTCACAGGAGTGATACCTCCAACCATTCATTACACTGAACCTGATTCTGATTGCACTCTTGATTATGTTACCAATGGTGCTGAATCGCTTGATCTACAAGCAGCAATGAGTAATTCGTTTGGTTTCGGCGGAGGCAACGCTTGCCTTGTTATAAAGAAATATGGAGACATAGATGAAAATTCCTGAGCTTCAGATTGGAAGTATCACCGCAAAAATACCCATTATTCAAGGTGGTATGGGTGTCAGGGTTTCTCTTGCTTCACTGGCTTCAGCAGTGGCAAATCAGGGCGGGATCGGTACAATATCCAGTATCGGTCTGGGCGATATAGAAGGTTCGGCAGAGGTGTGTGAAAGAACATCCCTTGAGGCTTTAGTAGATGAGGTTCGGAAAGCCCGAAGCATGACCGATGGTCATATCGCTGTGAACTTCATGGGAGTACTCACCGACGTAGATAATCTTATCAAAGCAACGGTAGCTGCCGGACTGACGATAATCGTATTCGGCGCCGGATTACCAACCAGACTTCCGGCTTTAGTCCCGAATCCCGATATAAGCCTTGTTCCAATCATCAGTTCTGCCAGAGTTGCAGAATTGATTCTGCGAACCTGGGACAGACGATTTGAGAGAATCACTGACGGGATGATCCTTGAAGGGCCACTGGCCGGAGGACATCTCGGTTTCTCACCAGAACAGCTGGAGCATCCGGAGGAATACTCACTTGAAAAACTTCTGCCTGAGGTCCTTGAAGTTATTAAGCCTTATGAGGATAAATACGGAAAGAAAATTCCCATTATTACCGCCGGCGGAATTTATACCGGAAAGGATATCGCTAGAATGCTCTCCATGGGAGCTTCCGGTGTTCAGATGGGAACCCGCTTTGTCTGTACTGAGGAATGCGATGTATCTAACGAATTCAAACAGGCTTACCTGGATGCAAAAGAAGAGGACATCATTATTATCAAGAGTCCTGTCGGTCTGCCTGGCCGGGCTATAAATAATCAATTTCTAAAGGACCTCGAAATCAAGGGGAAACTGAAAATATCCTGCCCTTACAGGTGCCTCACTGCCTGCAAAGTCGAGACTGCAAGATACTGTATTGCGCTGGCTCTTCTTAAATCCTATTTTGGTGATGTGGATAACGGACTCATCTTCTGCGGTCAGAATGCTTACCGTGTTGATAAAATTACTACAGTTAAAGAACTTATCCGGGAACTTCTCTCCGAACTCGAAGAAGCGTAAGAAAAAAGAGGTAGGGATGGTTTGTTATGAAGCCTAAAATGGCCATAGTTCTGATTCTCTTTATTTTGCTGACTGTAATTGTCATTCAGAACTCAAATGCGTCGGATGTACACCTTCTGTTCTGGAATATCAGCATGTCTATGATTATTCTTATCTTCTTCGTTGCCCTTATCGGTTTTGTAATAGGGTACATTACACATCATTTCATCATGGAGCGAAAAAGGAATAAGTAGTGTTCCGCAGGAATAGTAAAGTGAAGTGCATTACAATCGGCAGCAGAATCCGATACTTCATAAACAATCTTCTTATCAGGAATCCAGCCTGGCAGATACTCGCTCTCTTCGTGATATCAGGATTGATTATTGTTACCGGAATGGCTCTCGTGAAGGGTCTTACTTCCGACAGCTTCTGGTGGTCATTCACAAGACTCCTCGACCAGGGAACCTTCATAAACGACAACACTAACCCTCAGGTGGCCATGGTTGGAGTAATGGTCACTCTTGGCGGTATTCTTGTTCTCTCCCTGCTCATCGGCATTCTCTCCTCCAAAATCACCGAGCAGCTTGAATCGCTGAAGAGGGGGAAATCTCCAGTACTGGAGAAGGATCACTACATCGTATGCGGTGATGGAGACAGGCTTTTTGAGGTTACAAGGGAACTCATGAAAGCCCACGAGGAGGATTCCATAAAGGGCAAGATCGTGATCTTCTCGAACAGCTCCCGTGAGGAGATAGAAGAAATCCTCACACAGCGCCTGGGAAGAAGGAGCGCACGCACGGTCATATGCCGCTCCGGCAACACAACCGACGTTGACTCCCTGCAGCTGCCCTGTTTTCAGAAATGCGCAGGTTTCGTGATCGTCGGTGACGATGACGGAGAAATACTTAAAACCCTGGTCGCTGTTAATTCCATAATCGAGAACAACCATCCTGTGGGAGTCTGTGAATTGCGTAACAGGGCAACAAGAAGGATAGCACAGATGGCTTACCGTGATATCCACTGGCTCCCGGTACGGGAGATCGTCATGCGTCTTATCGTTCAAGTATGCAGACAGCCCGGACTGAGTGCAGTCTACAATGAAATACTGAGTTTCGATCGGAACGAATTCTACCTGAATGAATGCAAGGAGGTTGAAAACTGCACTTTCAGGGAGATAGCAAGTAGGATCGATAAAGGTGTAGCCATCGGTATACATTCCGCTGGAAAGATGTGGATCAATCCTGAACCCGGTAAGATACTGAGCCCGGGTGACAGGCTTCTTCTTCTGGCGGAGAATTCCTCTTCGTTTACTTTTGAAGACGAACCTGTTACAACCGGGAAATTCGAGAGGGCAGGCGGGGATACATGCAGAAATCAGCTCAACATGCTCATCTTCTCAGGAAGCAGCAGAAAATTCAGTTTCATGCTTGGTCTTCTGGATGCCTACGCGATGGAGGGGGGCGGCATACTCGTTGCCGGGGCTCTGCCACAGGAAGAGGGAGAAGCCCTTCTCTCCGAAGTCAGAACAGCAAACTGCAAAGTCGAATATGTGCAGACAGAAAGAACCGACCCCGACCGGCTTGAAGAACTTCATCCGGAAAATTATGACAGCATCATGGTGATTTCCGGGAAAGCAGCGGGAATGTCGGATGAAAACGCAGATTCCGAGTGCATCATCACACTCCTGATACTGAGGGATATCGCTGGCAGGCTGGGGGATTCCTGGAATGCCACTGTGGTCTCCGAGATAAGGAATCCAAGGAACAGACACCTCGCTACTGCTGCCGGGATAGATGATTTTGTCATATCCAACGAGGTGTGCAGCATGATTATGGCTCAGCTGGTCCTCGAACCCGGTCTGGGCAGCGTATTCGAGGAAATATTCGACCCCTCCGGATGTGAGATCCAGCTGAGATCTCTCTCCGCTTACAGCTCCAGGTCATTCGCGCAGCTCTCCATAGAGGGGCTGGAACGGGGGGAAATCGTTCTGGGATGGCTTATCGGGGCAGGATGTAAAGCGGAGGTCTGCCTTAATCCGGGTAAGCTGGATGAAATTCCCGATGACGCGAAGATAGTGGTGATCGCGGAGCGCTAAGTAAGCAGCGGGTCCGGTGAATCCACCGAGCCAAGTTTAACATTTGCAGCCTCTCTGCAGCCACCGTCGCAGTCTGTCATTCTACTGCAGCTCCGGCAGGAAGCAGGGAGGTATTTCTTCATGGAGAAGGTTTTCCAGTAGGGATTCGTCTTCAGGTTTTTCCAGTCGGTTATGTGATTCAGCCTGTGCTCCGAATGGTTGCAGACCCGTACATATCCGGAGGGTCCAACCACAAAGAACCCCCTTGCGGCGGAGCACCTGGTGCCCACCTGCAGTTTCTTCAGTTCGAGACCATCCAGCAGGCAGAGGGGGATTTCGGTACCCAGATGACCGGTTCTGTTGGCCCGAACCAGTATGTCGTCTGCTGTGGAGAGCATTCCCCTTACCTGTTCCAGGTTCAGCACCAGTTCATCCTCGTAAAGAAGCCCCCTTCCTCCGGGCAGAAATCTGTTCATTAAGAGCTGGCCGGCACCTGCAAGGAATGCAGCGGAAAGGGTTTTGGGCAGTTCATTGATGTTGAGGGCTGTAACTGTTGAATTCACAGTAGTGGATATATCACGCTCCTTCGCCTTTCCGAACCATTGCAGAACATTATCCGCATGGTCGAATCCCGTGTGCTTTTCGAATGTGTAAAGTCCGGGCAGGCTTATGCTCAGCTTGATATCCTTGGCTGCAAGAAAATCCAGTATCTCATCAGTGAGTGTTGAACCGTTGGTTAGCAGGTAAAGTTCTGGGGTTTTCCTTTCCTGAACGAGTTTGCCGTTTACAGTTTCAGTTTTCAAAGCAGTAAGTTTGGAAGCGAAATCGAGCAGAGCAATGCAGTCTTCACGAAGAAGCGCTTCTCCCCCAGTAAAGGCAAAACTTGAAACACCCAGTTCGCAAAGGTCCTCAAGAACGCTTTGCCACTGCTCAGTGGACATTTCCTCCATTTTCTCGAAGCCCCTGTCCGCTTCCCATGGGCAGGAGCAGAAAATACAGTGGTGGTTGCACATGTATGTAAGTTCAAGCACAGCGGTAGGAGGCAGGAATGAAGGGGAGCGAAGCCTCACTCCGCAACCAGCCCAAGAAGAAGTCTGAGTCTGTCAACGTAACCCTGAAGCGGCTCCTGGCTGTCGTTTTCTGTTACCCAGTAGAGCTGTCCCTGCAGGAAGAAATCAAGCTTGCGGAGATCGGTGAGGGATACTCTGTTCACTACTTCCTCGCCCTGTTCGGGAAGAACATGCAGAATTAATGATGGTTCTTCTTCTGAATCTTCCGAGCAATAGTCACAGAAGAGGGTTTCATCAAGAGTGATCTGGAATTCAGTGGAAGCGTCAAGCGATTCCGCCAGTCTTCGTGCTCCCTGCAGTTCCCATTCTATGAATGCTGTCTGGAAGTTATCGTAGAGTGTCTTCTCGCCGCACACAGGGCAGATGTACTCGGCAACAGCCGGAGCTGCCATCATATCGTAGCACATTGCGCCGAAAACAATCTCTGGTTGTTCCTCTCGCTCAAGCCTTGCCAGAAGAAAGTTCACCTGCTGCATGGAAAGGGGTTTCAGCGCCGCTGAGTTTATGATCCCGTTGATGGTACTCTCCTCTTTCGAGAATGCAATTCCTCTGGATTTCACTACTCCGGTAAGGGTGCCTGCCAGAACAATACCTACCACTGCCGCGATATACCACATATCTTCCTTTCTTCCGGTTTGTCTGCACGAGAATGGTACAAAACAACCGCCCGCTATATTCCCAGAAGTTCCGCCATTCTCTCAACGTGGTCTTTCAGAGGTTCCTGTCCATCGTTTGATGTTACCCAGAAAAGCCTGCCCTGCAGGAATGAATCCAGCATTCTCAGGTCTGTAATCGAAACACTGCTGGTGCTTTCTGTACCAGACTCAATGCAAACGCGTAGAATCAGGCTTGGACTCTCTTCCTCTTCTGCAGAGCAGTAGTCGCAGTAGAGAGTTTCATCAAGCTCTATGGTGAAGTCAGTATGGGCATCGATTGATTCCACGAGCCTTCTGGCGGCATCAAACTCCCACAGGGAAAAGTTGGAGATATTGCCGGTATAGACTGTTTTCTCTCCGCAAACAGCGCAGATGTACTCAGTATAATCCGGCATTGCAATGGAAGCATAGCACATGGCACCGAAAACCGATTCAGGGGATTCCTCCTTTCCAAGCCTTTCAAGAAGGATATGGATTTGATCCATTGACAGAGATACAACTGAATTGATACCAGTAGTTTCGCTAACTGGTTGCTTCTGAAGTCTGAACCGTGAAATCCCCGCGAAAGCCCCTGCAGCAAGAACAATTATCAGAAACGGTATATACCACATATCTTCCTTTCTTCCGGTTTGTCTGTACGAGAATGATACAAGACAACCGCCTGCTATATTCCCAGAAGTTCCGCCATTCTCTCAACGTGGTCCTTCAGAGGTTCCTGTCCATCATTTGAGGTTACCCAGAAAAGCCTGCCCTGTAGGAATGAATCCAGCATTCTCAGGTCTGTAATCGAAACACTGCTGGTGTTTTCTGTACCAGACTCAATGCAAACGCGTAGAATCAGGCTTGGAGTCTCTTCCTCTCCGGAAGAGCAATAGTCGCAGTAGAGAGTTTCATCAAGCTCTACGTTGAAGTCAGTATGGGAATCGATTGATTCCACGAGCCTTCTGGCGGCATCAATCTCCCACTGGATAATGCTGGTGAGATTGCCGGTATAGACTGTTTTCTCTTCGCAAACAGGGCAGATGTACTCAGAAATATTCGATACTCCCATGGGAGCATAGCACATGGCACCTCGAACCGATTCAGGGGGTTCCTCATTTTCAAGCCTTGCCAGAAGGATATGGATTTGATTCATTGACAGAGAAACAACTGAATTGATATCAGTAGTTTCGCTAATTGGTTGCTTCTGAAGTCTGAACCGTGAAATCCCCGCGAAAGCCCCTGCAGCAAGAACAATTATCAGAAATGGTATATACCACATGGTACTTCTTATCCCCCTTTATTGAATAGTTACAAACCTAACCATGTCTGCCGAATCGCAGGCGTCACTGGTCTGAAACTCCAGTAATACATCACGTGGAATCTCCTGTCCTGGAATTCCCGAATGAGCTTCTGAAGTTTCTGGTTGTGAAAGTCGACTATTGAGTATGCAACTAAGGAAATCACCAGTATCAGTGCAATTGAACGAAACAAGATCGAAATCCCTTCTGAAACGGTGTCTGACAATAATGCAGAACCCTCCAGGTGCCGTCAACAATGAGGTCATCAGTAACTATGTAAAATATGCTCCTAATTGATTGTATTCAAACAGAAAAGCCTGAACTCAGCAAAGAGTTCGAATCCCGTTTGGGGTACCAGATTTCAGGATTTAGGACTCATTCCCATCCAATGCGACAGTTCGAAATACCTCCACCACGGGGTACCATTCAACGTCAAGACAATTTATAATGGATCTGTATTTAGCTGCCATTGACTTACATGTAGCACTGTTGTATCTAAATAACAAGCAACAATTAACCACGTGGGTCCGGTAAGAGGTACCTGACACACGCCATTTCAATACAACTGACGTACTGCAATCACCTTTCCTTTCGGACCTTCGGGTTTGGAGGGGAAGAAATCCATTCAAGAATTGCATTGATCATTCTTTCGTTAATCATGCTTTCACCTTGTTTATCTTTCGCTGACTCAGCTTCGTGGATAGTCTGGTCAGGTGATCAGGGGGTGTATGCTCAGTTTCAGGCAGTGAAATGGTGATATCTGCGTACGGATGAGCTGCTTTGGGTGTAAGAAATGGGATTGAGGAAAATCCACTTTCCTATTATTTATCTGTCAGAAAGGTTATAATTATGACAACAACCTATTTTAGGCCCTCTATTCATGGCTGGCCATTTGGTAACTCCTACGATAAATCAATTGTATTTGAAGATGTTGAATTAAAGGATATCGGATTTTGTGGTGGAATGTGCTGGCTTGCACTCCGCAGGTTTTTTAATGCTCAATTAATCCCCAGAGACCTAGCTGCCCCGGTTGAGGGTGATCCATTATTTGATGATCTCTGGGATTTGCAGCTTGCCTCATTGTCACCATCCAAACTGGTAAAAATGTATAACTGGCAGTCAAGCCCGGATCTTAGTCACCGGTTTCGGAAACACAGCCTAGGGCACAGAACAAAGAAAGCATGGCCAGGGGTAAGAAGCAAGTTAAACGCCGGCAAGCCGGTAACACTGACACTGATCAATGGTTCAAATAATTTCAATCCGGGACATATGGATCAACACCACCGGGTTGTGGCTTATGCCTATAAGGAAGAATCGATTAGCGGGGGCAGTGGAGTTCCCGCAAATGCACATACAAAAGTCACCATTATGATTTACGATCCCAACAAGGTGAACAACGACAATGTATACTTGACTTTCTACCTGGGTGCCAAAAGAAGCAGGATACGTCTACGTCACAGTGAAGAAGGAAACCTGTATCATGGATTTTTCAGGGATGACAAGGACAGGAGGTTTAATTTCTCCGGGGCTACTGAAGTGAGTATAACCAACTGTACAAAGAAGGCTATAATTTCAGTTAATCGTACCGAATACGACCTGTCATTCTTCTGGAAGTGCCGGTTTATTCCTTATTTCAATATTATTATCAATAATGTTAACTGGAATTACAATAAGGCAGCCGGAGAGGTGAAGTGCAACTACGCACCTACAGATAAAGATAACAAGCAATGCAACTCCAGGATCGGAAATCTTACATTAACTTTAAAACTTCCCAGGGCCATTTCCAGTATCGTCGTCGAACTGGTGAATGATAATCAGTATCAGGCTAACGTTGTAGTTGATGCTTCACCTGCAATAGAATGCTATCCCTACATTCATGAACGACACGTATCAAAAGAGCCCTGTGTTTACGATAAGAAAATTAATGATCCCGATATTTTCAGTATGGTTGATGATCCAACCACTGCCCAGATGCATGTGCTGGATACCTCTATTTTTCACTGGGTAAAGGCTGACAGTCATACCGGAGTACACACTCAAAGACTAGTGGTAAGAAACCCGTTGACTAGTCAATATATATCTACTTTGTTGCGCCACCAGTTAGGTAATGTGGTGATTCCCATTTATGCCAATTTTGATACTAGGAATATGGAACTTCCATTGAACAACAAAGTGGGAACTGTTAGGATCACCAGGGATGGTGTTCCACTGGATAATATTAATTATCCAAATTTTGCAGATGTGGCCCAGAAAATATTCGACGGATTTAAAGATAATCCGAATGATTATAGCAAAGACACAGTAGTTAAATTCGAATACCAGTGTACGGACAGCTTTGGTGCAATCGCTAGAGGAGAAACTTACTTCTACGGGAAATCAATCATCATGAGGCGAAGTACCCACATGATCGAGGTTATTGATCTCAGGAATCTGGTTAAACTCGAAGCCATTGCTCATAAACTTATTGAGTGGGGATTAATCGAAAAAGAGATTGATCTGCTGCCACACGCTGGCCCAGATCCGCTTCCTGATCCTGAAGCATATCTTGAAAGGCTGCGAGGTAATCCCCGTATAGAAGCCAGAATAGAGGAAAGCTTCAAAATAGAATGGAGAAATAAAAGAACCTGGAACAAGATTCTTAATCTGCAAATCGAGTATATGGATCAAGAACAAGAATTTATTCCTGAAGCAACCACCAGGTACAGGAAAGGCCAGACCATAAAGGAGAACAAACGGCAGATAAACTCCCAGAAGAAGGAACTTGAAAGCATACTTCTTAATGTCCTGGTCGAAAAAACTATTAACAAGCTCTACAAGAACGAACAATTTGTCGATGAACTCAGGGGATTAATATTATAGCGAATTGACTAACCACTATGAGTTGAAAGGTGCATTGTATGAACATCAGGGAAGGCATTGTTCAATTCCGTCTGAATGAGGTTGGTCTTGGGGGTCGGTTTTGGGGATCGGGTCTTTACTATTAACATTTCATAATCAGTCTGCAGTCATCGGTCATCGATCAGAAGAAGGAAAAAGAAATCCAATATTTAGCGTAGGTGGGAGGGAAGCTTTCTTATTTTCTCCTGGGAATTCTATTTTGCTGGAATTGTTTCATGACAGCGTGTTACATTCCTAAAGATGCGATAATAGCATCCAGCATTCGTTCATGGCTTTGACAAGGGAGGACTGTCCCCGGTATTGTCGCTCCAGGAAGGAAACTGTTGCTAATTGAAGACATTGTTAACTCTAAACTCCCGGCGGGGAGTCACTTCTGCACCATCGCCAATCAGACGGATAACACAATCCCAATAGAATGGCGACCAGTGGCTTCCATTGTCTATATAACAATGATCGTAATGTGTGGCTTGCGCAATTATCCAGGGCTTCACAGTGAGCGCTCTCGCTGACATCTTCAGAAAATAGAACGTCTCCTGCAGCATAATGTCCTGATTCTGGACATCATGTGCTATACTATCAAATCGCACCGCTGATATCTTCTTTGCAGCACTTTCTGATATGACAAGAGCTTCTTTCCAGTTCATTCCCTTGTACGGCATGAAGGCTACACGGAGGTTTGTGCCCAGTGCTATAGCTTTATCTTTGGAGAAGTTATTATCCGCTACGACGGTCCCAGCTTTGACCTTAGTGCCGATTTCGACAACCGGGGTTTCGTTTAGCTCTACATGTCCATTGAGAGGAAAGCGACTGTATATCTGGATTGTGTGTATCCTGTCATCTGAGTCTTTGACCTTAATGAAGTCTTTTCCTACTGCAGTTACTATTCCATTCATTATGCACGAAGGAACTCTTCTGTTCATGAGATTGTACATGTGCCGCTCTGAGGTTATGTCGCCTCCTCTGCCTGCCTGGACAAGAAGAGCTTCTCTGAATTCTAAGGGAAGAGAATGTGTGATCTGCTTCAGAGCCATGGAAGTCCTTGTAGGAGTGTTGGTGCTCAAAAACGGAATGAGTGCAGTGTCTATATCCATGATGTTGGTGGGACTGCCCAGATAAAAATCTACCCTCGCAGGCTCTATGCTGACTATCTTGCCCTTGTATACAGCGCGTACCTTGCGACGCCTGGGCTGGAACTGACCGGATTCTGTAGTCTCAAACTCTCCGGGAATGCTACGTATTTGTTATAACCTTCCTAAGAAAGTGTTTCTTTTCCAATCCTATTAGGTAGATAATTACTCAGCCATAGCGCTTTTGTGATTTTGAAGAGTTTTGGGGCTAATATCACGCTGTAAAGGCTTTCTGCAGCTCAGCGACACTTGTGATCCAGTCCAAAAAAAGTTTCCAACTGGAAATCATTAGGGGTACCATAGTTCTAAGAGTGTCCACTACGGGGTGGTGATAATTCTCCGAATCCAACCTGGTTGACATCTTCTTAAGATCCTACTATTCATGATTATATAGGAGGTTTCCTATGTTAATTAGAATAATACCTTTGCTAATCTTTTGTTTCATCACGATCACATTTGCCGACTCTGCAACCCAGACAGACTGGTCCGGCGGTGATGGAATCATTGGGCCGGTTATCGACTGGAGCACTAGCTTCTACGCTGATACAGATATTCAGTGTTACACTTATCCTTCAGAACTCGTTCTTCTACATCTGGATCATACAGTAGACGGGGATTTCAAAGGCGCATGTTCAGTGCATTCTGCAGATGTTAACGGAGATGGTTACATTGATGTCCTTGGAGCTGCCTATTTAGCCGATGACATTACTTGGTGGGAGAATTTGGACGGCTCGGGTACAAGCTGGACGGAACATACAGTTGACGGCGATTTCAATCGTGCCTTATCAGTCTATTCCGCAGATATAAACGGAGATGGTTACATTGATGTCCTTGGAGCTGCCTCTTACGCCGACGACATTACCTGGTGGGAGAACGTAGATGGTTCGGGCACAAGCTGGACTGAACATACAGTAGACTGGGATTTCGATGGCGCATATTCAGTGCATTCTGCAGATGTTAACGGAGATGGTTACATTGATGTCCTTGGAGCTGCCTCTTACGCCGACGACATTACCTGGTGGGAGAACGTAGATGGTTCGGGCACAAACTGGACGGAACATACAGTAGACGGGGATTTCGATGACGCACTTTCAGTGCATTCTGCAGATGTTAACGGAGATGGTTACATGGATGTCCTTGGAGCTGCCTCTTACGCCGACGACATTACCTGGTGGGAAAACTCTGACACAAGTCCTGGTATTATTTGGACTGAACATACAGTAGACGGGGATTTCGATGGCGCATATTCAGTGCATTCTGCAGATGTTAACGGAGATGGTTACATGGATGTCCTTGGAGCTGCTTTTACCGCTGACGATATCACCTGGTGGGAGAACGTAGATGGTTCGGGCACAAGCTGGACGGAACATACTGTTGACGGCGATTTCGATCATGCCAGATCAGTTTATTCCGCAGATATAAACGGAGATGGTTACATTGATATCCTTGGAGCTGCCTCTTACGCCGACGACATTACCTGGTGGGAGAACGTAGATGGTTCGGGCACAAACTGGACGGAACATTTCGTAGACGGGGATTTCAAAGGCCCATGTTCAGTATATTCCGCAGATATCAACGGAGACGGTTACATTGATGTCCTTGGAGCTGCCGTTAGAGCCGACGACATCACCTGGTGGGATCTGAATGCATATCTCCCTGACGGTTCGCTGGAATCCAGTATTCTGGACACCGAGTGCTACCCGCAATGGGCAAGTATAGACTGGAGCAGTTCTGAGCCTGCTGGAACGGATCTGTACTTCCAGTACAGGACTTCCGATGACCCCGGAAGCATGGGTTCGTGGTCCGACACCATCCCTGAGCCCTGTAACCTTAGTGGCTTGCTGGACAGATATTTCCAGTACAGGGTTTCACTGGAAACGGATGATCCTGGCTCCACTCCTACTCTCAATGATGTGACATTGAACTGGGATCCTCTTGGCATAGAGGGTGATCCACAAGTAACTGAGTATTCACTCCTTGGGATTATACCGAATCCTTCTTCTCTTCCTGCAGTGAGGTTCTGTTTACCCGAACCTGCTTTTGTCGAGCTTTCCATCTTTGACCTTTCAGGCCGACTCCTCAGAAAGATAAATGGAGAAGATTACTCCCTCGGATATCACGATGTTCTGCTCGGGGAGCTCTCACAGGGGATCTACTTCTGCAGGATGATCTCGGGAGAGTTCGCAGCAACACAGCGCTTCGTGGTTATAGAGTAGCTGCAAGAGTTCTAAAAGCGTCCACCACGGGGTGCGATTCTCTGTATTTACACTTCAGTAATAAGCTGCCATTGACTTACATACGCTTCATGTGTATCTAAATATTAGCATCAATTAACCACGTGGGTCCGGTAAGGGGTTAGATGACATGTCCTATTCAAAAGCGACAGTAGTGTAAGCATTCACATTTCACTTCTGGTTGATGGGAGAAAGTAATAAAGTGAAATTCCTTCTCACGGTACTCACTATACTGACAAGCCTAGGATTCGCTGAGTGGCACATCGAGACTGTAGACTCAACAGGTCATGTAGGCTATCACACCTCCCTGGCTCTGGATTCCTCGGGATATCCTCATATTTCCTATGTTGCTGGTGGTGGTCAAACAGTGAAGTACACGTATTGGGACAATTCTACGTGGCAGGTAGATACGGTAATTGATATAACAGGTGGGGATTTTTACATTCTCAGTACTTCTCTTGCTCTGGGTTCTACGGGAGAACCGCATATCTCATTAACTATAGCAGATCTCTATCTCTCGTGGATCGTCTACTCGTACTTGGATGGTTCGGATTGGCAGATTGAAGAACCTGCAGGATTATATAGCAGCAATTCCTCTCTGGAACTAGATTCTTCAGATTACCCTCGCTTTTCATACACGTCGACTCACTTAGAATACGCCTCCTGGGACGGCTCGAACTGGCAGAATGAAATAGTGGATCCGGTCTCGAATGTATTAGCCACTACTTCATTGGAACTGGATTCTTCAGAATATTCACACATCTCTTACTATGATTGTGTGGATGATGATCTCTTGTATGCCTGTTGGGATGGTAGTGCATGGCAGACAGAGACGATTGATTCTGTTGGACAGGTGGGCCAATGCTCATCACTCAGACTGGATCTCGCTCAGTGTCCGCACATAGCCTACAAAGCAACCACTAACGGAGACCTGAAATATGCCAACTGGAATGGATCCGATTGGCATATAGAAACAGTAGACTCTGTTGGTACAGTGGGCTGGTGGGTATCGCTGGATCTGGATTCCTCTGGCTATCCTCATATCTCGTATTACGACTATACGAACGAGGATCTCAAGTACGCTTTCTGGGATGGCTCTGTCTGGAATCTGGAAATCGTAGACTCTTCTGGTAGTGTAGGAAAGTACACATCTCTTGAACTCGACTCTCAGGGAAATCCTCACATCACCTATTACGATGAGACAAACCAAGACCTTAAGTATGCATACGGGTATGAAACGGGAATTGAAGGACCAATTGGCAATGAGGACTTCCTCTTACATCCTATCTGCCCTAATCCTGCATCAGGTACAATCAATGTATCTTTCACTACTTCAGAGAGTGCGACAGTAGATTTGTATGTTTACGATGTGAGTGGGAAACTAGTCAGGGAGTCCCTTGCAGTGGTTTATTCAGCAGGAGTGAATCAGGTCCGTTTTTCAGGACTGATCACAGGCCTCCATCTCTGTCAAATGGTCTCAGAAGGATTCACCGCAACCCAACGCTTCATTGTCATAGAGTAGCTGCGCAAGTTCAAAAGCGTCCACCAGGGGGTGGCAAACAGCTGTTCCCGCACTCGCATTCAGCATGACCCCGGATTCCGGAGTATCCAGGACGGGGCACTGTAAGACTCCTGCATCTTTAGTGATGGGGATCATCTTCCTGACAATGGGCATGAACAGTGCATGGATCTGTATTTACTGTTGGATACAGAGCTGGTCACATCGCATTATCATCTGTTGTTACCAGTAAATATAGGGATCAATAATGTGCTCAAGATAGAATGTAATAGTTGATCCATCCTGAAATGTAATTGTGTTAGTTTCATTTGCAGTCAGGAAATCGGTAGAAACCGAATCCGGATACACCGCGTCAGGATTGACAATATCATGGTCAATTACAAGGAAATAAAGAGAAGCTCCCGGTGCTTCAATATAGAAGAACGCTGCTTGATCAGTCATCCAGTGCACTGGATAGCATGTGTCTCTGGTTGTGAAATTGAATTCACATTTTAAGATGTCGCTACTGCAGCTGAACTCAATGTCAGGACAATATCTGAACGGATCTGCTCCACAATCATCTATGTCACTTGGAGAAAGTATACAATACCCTAGTTCAGAGATTGTATACCAGCCGCTTGTATCCAAAGCAGATGCGATTGAAGAGAGTAGTACAACAACCATGATTATACGTTTCATTGTGAACCCCATATGCTGTAACGAATTCACGAGTTTTGTTGATTCAATACTATATATTAGTACAAGCCTAGGTTATGGTTCCAAAGATCATCTACTGGGCAAACGGTCTTTATTCTCGAATTGAATTCCCACAAGTGAGAAAAGTCCTAAGAGTGTCCACTACGGGGTGGCGATAAAGTATGTGCCTATCAGGTTTGCATATTGATTGGCTCTTGATTATTGTGTACGAGTAAGGAGAGCATTATGATAATCCTTCTTATCGGTCTCCTCGCTTGGACACCTGCGAGGTCGATTGATGCAGTCGCTATCGATGATACGCTCTTCATCGCAATGGACAGAGGCGGCGGCGACACATATCTCTTCAGGTACGAATCCTCCAGCTTCATAAGGGAAGTATCCTTAGGTGATTACGATAACCTCAGCATCGGTTACTTCACCGGGGCAGATACTCCATGCCTGATTGTCGTCACCGGTAACAATCAATCCGATTATGATGATCTTATTCGGAGGTTTGATTCAGAGGACTTGAGTCTGGTCTGGGAGTCGGACAGCGTGCCCGTATTCGATGACTGGGAGGATTTCATGAGGTTGGTCTTCATAGAGCGAAGATCCATTGAAGCCCGGCAGCCAAGAATCGTGTCGTACTATTGCTCCCATGTGACGAATGCCAGCGATTACCTTGCAATTGAATCCTCCTCTTTCGATCCCGAAATTTACTTTGGGTGTTATGATTCGCTTCAGTATTATCATTCTGAGAGTGGCTACATTGATGATGACTTCTTCGGCCCAGTTGCCATTTCGGGTAGTGTACCACTGACTATCACTTCCAATAAATGGTGGGGGATGTGGGAGGATTACGTTATCCGTGCCCAAGTGCATGAGGCTGATTCTCCCGGCTGGATGCGGAATTTTTCAGTACATGACGAAATGGTCTCATCAGTATTGCCGGGTTTACCATGTGGGTTCTGCCTGGGAAGCAATTCCACTGAGGCGGTATTTCTTTGGGCAGACTCCGAAGGTGCAAACTGGTCCACGGTATTCTCCGGTGATCCGCTCGAGTTGACAGGCACTTATCCCTTCGAATATCCCCTGGTCGGATTCATGGGTTCGTGGGGGCCTGCAGCTGCTGCAGCTTCGGCAAATCCGGATGATCAAGGGATGCTTGTCTGCTATTACCGCGATGGATATATCAGGGCTCGATACAGGGAAGAGGGGAGCTGGAACCCATACGAGCATCAGATATCATCGAGCGGATGGGTATACACTAGGGATCTGGCGGTCTGCAGTGTAACGGAAGGTTACTGGATTACATGGAACGATGGGGGTGATTATCCCCGTATCTCCTTTATCAACAGGGAGACCCTCACCGCTATCAACGGGGAACCATCTCAAAACCTGGATCCAATATATCTTACAGCCTCTCCCAATCCGTTCGTGAGCAGCGTTAGTTTCACGATTAGCGGAGAAGTCGATCTGGAGAACACAATCGTTAGTATTTACGATCTGACAGGGCATCTCATAAGAGACTTCAGTTCATGTAGAGGTGAGAGCATCCTGTGGGACGGGCAAAGTTCGGACAGAATCGAATGCCCTTCAGGAACCTATATCGCACTCGTCAGATCGGGTGAATCCAGTGGGAGTTGTAGACTGGTATTGATACGGTAAGTCTGGAGAGAGATTATCTTACTGTAATGATGTCTACCAAAAGAAGTTTTACTGTCCACAGACTTTCGGAGGTTTGCCCAATAGGGCGCTAGATATCAGAGTTTAGAACTCATTTTCAGCAAAGACAATAGTTCTAAGAGTGTCAACTACGGTGTCCAACTTATCCTCATCACATAATCGGAACTATTTAGAATCTCGCCGGTGTAATCGAACCCTAGTTTCTTGTAGAAGGCGCCTGCATCCCCATCATTCTTGAGGTGGCTGGTCACTAGCACCTTCGCATTGCCTGAAGACTTGATGTGCTCGATCAGTAACTCGACAGCCCCGGAGCCATAACCTCTGCCTTGATGCTTGGCGTCAATCATCAACCTCCAAAGGAAGTACTCGCCGCTGTCTGGAGCCTCCGATGTCATGAGAAATCCAACAGGGGTTTCGTCTGCGTAAATGACTCGCATCCATACGAGGTCATCATCTGGTGGGTAATATCCTTCGGCTATGGAATAGGCGTTGGAACGCGGATAGGCTTTCTTCTGCTCCTCAGTTACGCGAAGCGCAAGAATCGCCTTGAGATTCTTACTCGTGATCTCGCGCAAACTGACCTGCGCCAGCTTGCCGTTATCCTTCCCATTTGTCATAGATTTTCTTTCTTGATGCCATTCAATGATTGAACATCAGCTGTTCAACCAATAGGTGTGGATATCATTCAGAAATCACAGGGCTCGTTCCATTGCCTACTGGGTGCGAAGTAAAGGAATCCCCGAAATTCATCAGGGCTAAGGTTCCGCTGGAAGCATGGTAATCAGGTTCAGAATCAGACTGTTAATACGGTACGGTTTCTGAATGAAAGTAATCCGGTTTTCCTCAAGGAATTGCTTGTTTTTTGCTGAGAGAGGATATCCGCTTCCAACAAGGATCGGTATTACCTTATCATGCTCTCGAATAGTACTGATAAGATCAATCCCGGATCCATGTATAGCACTCAAGGGCTCTGTCCATATCTCCAAGCTGCAGGTATACACCCCCGATGTTGCTGAGTATCCCCGGTGCTGGGGAATCATTCAGCTCATGGTGAATTCTGAGTGATTCCAGGTAATTCTCAAGTGCTTCGGCTAATCTGCCCCATCTGAAATAAACCGAACCCATCACGTTAAGGGCGTGCAGGACTCCAGCCTGATCATCCTGTTTCCGGTAAACATCCAAACCTGATTTTGCAGCCTTTTCAGCTGCTTCGAAACGCGACATCTGGGAGAGACTTACAGCCTTTGACATATAGCATACGGGGATATGTGTCTCAAGTTCACCTGCCTGAGTCAGCCCGATTGCCTGATCCGCAAGATCAACAGCCTTTTTAGGGTTGGAATACTTGATCATCCAGGCCATATCTGCCAGAGATTGTGCCTTGTCGGTAATGTTTGATGCTTCTTCGATCTTCTTCTGAAGATCAATTAACTCATTACCGGATATACCGTCCATTTCACGCTTCTTTTCAGAGTTGAAGAGACTTTGGCTTCGGTTCATCACACACGTGTGAAACAATATATATGAAGTATAAGATGATTTAACCAGACGTTCGAGAATATCGAATCATCGATAAACAGTTCGGCAATACACCGTTTGACAGTATGTATCTTATGCAATAGCATCAGTTACAATCTTTTTCCGGATAGGGACGTACCATAGTGATTCAACTTATAAACGTAATAGTATGCTAAAGTGTACCATTAGTTGAAGAAGTGTGGTACGTCCCCGGCAATTGACCAATGAAGTGTTATCATATATGATAATAGCATGATGAATGAATTATCTATTTCGGACAAACTCAGGGAACGCAGACGCGAGTGCGGACTTTCTCTTTCAGAGCTCGCCAGGCTTGCCGATACTTCCCCAGCCACACTTTCAAGATACGAAAACGGCTGGACAAGATTCGAGGTTGCAACTCTTAGAAAACTCGCTTCAGCCCTGAATTGCAGGCTGAAAATTGAGTTTGTCCCTGCTGAAGAATTCGATAGAACCCGAATTACCAAGTCTGAAGTAATTGACGATCTTAAACGGTTATTCTGGGAAAGCGAATTTAACTCTGAAGTACTTGATAGATATCCTGTGTGGGCAGTGAAAAGAGTGCTGGAATCCGGCCAGTTGAAAGACATTCATTCACTTCAGATTCTCATGGGCCGGGATATTTTCCTCGAATCAGTCCTTAAATCCACCAGGCTCTCCACGAAAACACAGGGGTTCTGGAACTTAATTCTGAAGAAGGAGGGTATGTCATGCATGAAAAAGTCCTCACGGCAAACGGCCTGGAACTCCTGAAGGAATTTGAATCCGATCCTTCATCATTCTTTGCTAACTGGACACTGGCAGGCGGAACAGGTCTTGCGCTGCAGCTGGGTCACAGGATTTCAGACGATTTTGACTTTTTCAGAACTGATTTTCCAGACGCAGGAGAACTGCACGGGAAACTCAAGCATTACGGCAGGTACGAAACTCTTCAGGAAGCTTCGCATACCCTGACTGTACTCCTTCGTGGTACGAAGCTCTCATTCTTTCGAACAAGTTCCCCGTTTATCTTCGAGGGAATCCCGTACCTGAGTTTCAGGATCGCGGATATCCGTGAGATCGCTCTGATGAAACTTCTGGCGATCTGCAACAGAGGCAGCCGGAAGGACTTCATTGACCTCTATATCATTCTTCGCGGGGAAATTACTCTGAAAGAATATTTCAGGCTTCTGCCGGAGAAGTACGGTTCGTCCAGAATAAATGCTTACAATATCCTCAAAAGCCTGACATACTTCGAGGACGCGGAAAAAGAACCGATGCCCAGCATGCTTGTCCCCTTTGAATGGGAGCAATGCAAAGCATTTTTCATCCGTGCTGCACATTCTATCGTACTGCTCTAATCACAGGGAGAGATGACCATTAACAGGATACTTGATGATTTCAGGAAGGTAAAGCGACTATCGCCGAGGAACAGCCCTTTGAAAAATTCAGACCAGTCCCCCGCTTCCAGTCCCGGGAAACACCGATTGGAGACCGGCGTAAAACCATGAGCGGAGGATCGGATTTCCCTCCGACTCTCCTAAAAACTTCACTCCATGATGACAGGGGCACTGATTCACTTCACGCTTTCAAAATGGCTGCCAGGATTCAGGCCGCTAACGTTTCTGATCACCCGATTCTCATTCGCACCCTGACGAATGTTGGCCACGGCGCTGGTCGGACAATGCAAATGAGTATTGACGTGCAGACTGAGAAATTTCTATTCATGGCGAAGCATCTGATGTAACCCGCTGAACATCAGGGTTACCGGTGTAAATACGATATTCAGGAAAAGACAGGTACATCCCTGAAAATTACTTCCTTAATATTTTCCCCTCGGCCATTACCATTTTCGGGAAGGCTGCGAGATCAAGCGGATTACGGTCCCAGACCAGCAGGCTCGCGGTCTTGCCAGGTTTGATCGAGCCCAGCTGATCATCAATACCGAGTATCTTAGCATTCTTGAACGTGATCAATGAAATAGCCTCTTCGGGGCTCATTCCGGCGATCAGGAAGAATTTGAGACTGTCCCTCAAAGCGGGTGCCCATATCACAGGATGATCGGTCATCAGGCCGTAGAATGCTTTGGATTTCATCAGAAGCCCTGCATTCTGGTAGTAGGCATGCTTGAGCTCGACTTTGTAACCAACGGAACCAAGTGGTCCGTATACAATCGGAATTCCGGCCTTTGCCAGCTCATCGAATATCTCTTTGTGGAAAACATCACATGTGTGCTCAGCTGTGACCTTGATTCCGTACTTCTCCGCGAGCCCGATGAGGTATAGGACATCGTCTTCCTTGTGCACATGAACCTTGGCGATCTTCCTGCCGTCAAGCAGCTCGATAATAGCTTTCTCTGCCGGGCTGAATTCCTGTTCGTATTCCAGGTCAATCGCTTTCCTCTGGAAATCCTGTTCTTTCTTTGACGGCTTTTCCTTTCTTATTTCCTTCTGAAGCTTATGGAGACTTCTCTCCTTCTCGAGCTCAGCTCTATCCCTCTTGTTAAGAACCTCATCGAATTTCTGCTCCAGCAGAGCATAGGCTCCCATCCTGGTATTTGGTCGGTCACCTTTCCAGTCGGTTGTGGAGCGTGGATTGTATCCCAGAGCCATCTTGTATCCGTAATCCTTTACAACAGCGTTCTTCCGGTTGGGCTCGAAATTCCTGATGATCATCGCTTTCCCGCCGAGAAGATTCCCGCTCCCCGGGACCACGCAGCTGTAGAGTACACCGAAATCAACTGCATCCTTGAACGCCCTGTCATCGAAGTAAATGCTGTTAAGGGGGTCGTTAACCGGCAGGATCTGACTGAGTGTATCGTTGAGTTCGGATTCTGTCCAGGGTTCTCCCTCCCTGTCCATTCCAATGTGGGAATGGGCGTCTATGAAACCAGGTGTCACGAAACCGTGATAATCGGCTTTCATCTTCTTCTTAACTACATCGACGATTTTCTTTCCTTCAATAACTATCGAGCAGTTCTCCACTTTCTTATGGCCGTCGTAGAGAACATCAGCAGATATTATCGTCTGCTTTCTGGATGACATACCGCTCCCCTTTCGATTTTTCTGGAATGCACTTGTTCCGGAATGTTTCGTGAATATAATTGAAATCAACCGGTAAGATGCGAGTTGGTAATAGTTCTCAGAATCTCTTTATGGGACCGCAGGATTATATCGAAGCGGTAAGACGGAGATAGAACCTGGCGCTGCCGAGTCCTTCCTGAAGCGGGAATCCGGCTGCGGCATCGGCATGGAAAATACCGCTCATCCCTCTCATTCCAGCTCCGCAGCCCACTGGGTATCTCATCCCGTCTTCCGGTGTTCTGATAGCTGCAAGATCACAGAACAGGTACACTCTGGTCTCGGTTTCGCCAAGGGAAATCTCTGGTCTTGCCACCGCGTACCGTACCGCCCTGAAAGCGTTTTCAGGGTAACCTCTGAGGGTCTGCTGCCCGCCAAGCTGCTGCAGAAGACCTTCGAACCAGTTCCCCTGCATAACTCCCCCTGTCAGTAATCTGCCCCCAAAACCAATCACACCGCTGTAAATGTTTCCATCGATCATAAGATCCGCCATGGTCAGGATACCGGAAGAATCCTGCCCGGTTCTGTTGCCTGACCTGGCCTCCAGCTGAAACTCAATTCCATTCCAGCCCTGCGGCACCCCCGAACCTGTGCGGAAGGTTATTCCTCCGAGACCGTAATCGTAGCTCTGCCGTTCCCCGTCCGGTGGATAACCTCTCCAGATACCGACTCCCCCAATGATCTCGGTTCTATCGATACTCCAGATAACCGAAAGGCTCAGTTCCCGGTTGACCCATGAACTCTCCGGGGTTTCCTGGGAAGCTTCCAGCTGGGCTGAAAGAGGAAATCCGAACAGCCATGGCTCTCTATACCGGAAATACGCATTAAATCCTCCCCATTCGGTTGTCCGGCCGGATATCTCCAATTCCCTTGCAGTTCCAGCAAGGTTCAGGAAAAGAATCTCTCCCGCGCCTTCAAGATTCTCCCCCCGCCAGTCCATGGATGCGGCGAAATGCCCTTGTCTCCCTTTTTCAACATGCTGCACAATAACGATATTGCCGCCTTCTCCAAGAAAGAGTTCAGTGGTACTTGCAGCTTTGATGAATTTCAGCTGTTCGACTCTTGCAATCCATGCGTTAACCGCCTCACGATCGTACGTATCACCTGGTTCGATCGCAAGAAGCCTTGTAAAGACTTCGCTGCGGGTCCCGGGAATCCCTTCGATGCGGACTTCTTCCAGAAGGGCATGCCTTCCGGGGACTGTATTCACGCGGAGGGAATCGCCTGAAACAAAATAATAACCTGCGCCCGCAAATGGGTATCCTTCTTCCAGATACCATTGCAGAACACTTTCCTGCAGTACAGTAATTGACGAATCGGAAGCGAGGACTGAATCGATTCCAAGTTCATACAGAGCGGGAACGGGAGGGCTTCCCCCCAGATCAACATTAAGGGAACTCTCCACTGAGGCTGCCGTGAAAACAGTAATGCAGAGTATCATGCTAACCATTCAGAAATTCACCGTTCCTTCCAGACCTGCCCTCTGGTTCCAGCTGCTTCCGGAGGGTTTTCTTCCCCAGTAGAAAACGCTGATATCCAGTCCCGATGAAAGGCTCCTGCCTATCCTGGCTGATGTTCTCCATGAGATACCGCTGTCATTTCCATCGAAGAACCATGCGGGAAGATCATCATCACCGGGTATGTACCCAGCTGATACTCGGGCTGTGGCGTTCCAGCCATTCCCGATCCATGAGAGATGCGGCCCCGCTTCAAGCATGTACTTGTCCAGACCTGATACAACTTCCCTTCTGGATTCGTAAGCCGTCATGATACCGGGTTTAAGGCCGGGAAGCGGCTCCAGGGTCGGATCGACCTCCAGTCGCAACCCGCGCGTATCCCGGGGGTAGTAGAGTTCCTCCTCCTCGCGCCAGAATTTTACTAGGCATTCTATCACAAGAATATCCGCCGGGCTTAACTCCGGAGCTGCTCTCACAGACCAGAATCTGTTATCCTTCAATCCCGCGCCACTGTAAGAAATCCTCTCGTTCCTCAGCCTCCCTGTGAAGCTAAGCCTGCTTAAGAGGCCTGTTTCCCACCTGAACCACGGCGAAACATCCAGGCTGTATCCCCCCTCCTCACTGTTGTCAAATGCGCCGTACAGAAGAAGGGATTTCTTCCTGTCCTCGGAATTGCTGGCCGATAGCCTTATAACTGAATTGGCGCCGGATGATGCTCCGGACACGGAGAGTGTTGTCTCAAGAGATGCTTGCGTAACGACATCACCTTCGGCACCTGATTGATAGCTGATAATGTAATCGCCATCCGGGTCAGCGTAGTACTGGCCGCTCTGGGGGTCGTAACTGTAATTTCCTTCCCCCTCGCCTACGTATATGTACATTACATCTAGGGATCTGCTTACAGTTCCTCTGCCATTGTAGACCGTCTGCATCCATACGTCCCCTGCTGTTCCGGTCATGGACAACCTGATGGCATCCGCATGGAGCTCTCCCCCCGAGTCGTATCTGGTTGAAGAATGTTCAAAACTGCCGTTGTACCTGAATTCACCCACGGGACCGGATCCCTCGAGACGCGCTCTCCACACGTTGAAGGGTCCGCCTGAAACTCCACCTGACCTTTCGTCATCCTGAAGCTCGATTCGAATTAGAGCTTCGGTAGTATTCCTGCTGAAGGAAAGCCCTGTATACCCTGTATTCACTCCTCCTGAAAGGCTGTCCTTCCAGGATTCTGTAGAGAAGCTGCAGCCTGCAAATGGTTTCAGCGAACCGGAAACCGGAATTGCTGATACCGAGATAGATGAGGTCTCACCCAGAGCCATCTGAGGTGTATCATTTCTCCGGAGGAATTCTCCCCCGGCTGTAACACGGATAGTACCTAGAACAGGATGCGAAGCAATGCGATATCGTTCAAGGATACCGCCGGATTCCATAAATCTGCCTGAAGCGGATACTAAGAGTCCGTCTCCGCCAAGACTCACATCTGCGATGTTATCCATGCCATCGTATTTTGCGGGAAGGGACCATGCAGAAAGAGTACTATCCGGCTCCAGTTCGGCAGGAGGTTCGTAACCGGATGAAACGAGCCTGCCTCCGATACCCAGTCCCGGACCATCCTCCCAGAACTCCAGTCGGGCACCACCTGTGAAACAGGTACCCTCCCTTCTGGTCTCTTCCGGGTTGTACAGGTTTCCGGTTCTTCGGGAAAAAGCGGTTTCCAGTTCCATATCAATACTTCCGGATTCGTATTCTGCCGAAAAGCCGCCGGTACTGTAGCCTTCAGGTATCTGTATGTACTGACGCGGCAGATGGGTCCCTGTGCCTGTACCCGCCCAGATGTACCCACCGAGGGAACTATCGAAAATGTAGTCTCCGTTAACTGATGGCGGTCTGCCGAAAACAACGTTCCAGTCACCCTGATTCGGTCCCGAATAAACGTAATGCTCAAGCGAATCCAGAGTGTAGCTGCCATTCCCCTCTCCTGCGAAGAAAGCCCCATCAATCCATGCATCAGCAGGGTCCTCCCCGGCGCAGCGGAGAACCTCAGCAGCCTCTTCTGTCATCAAAAAACCGAGTGGTGCTTCCCGATCATCCTCACTGTAAAAACCTTTGAACTCGATCTCCAGTCCGCTCCTGGTGTAAACCGAAGAGACGGTTACCAGATCCTTTCTGAAACCATCACCTCGCTGGAAAAATGTGACCTCCACCCTCTGAGCGTTCCTTATGAGCCGGCGGGCTGTAAAAGTTATCAGGCCGGAAGTGTACTCCATCTCGTAATCCTCGGTGGCACCTCGACGCATAAGCTGCCCATCCAGCCAAACCTTCTCGCTTCCGGGGACGATCTCCCATCCTGCTGATACATCGTAGGGTCCCTGAATTCCTTCATCGGTATTGAAAACGCTTCTTTGCCTTTCATCCCCGGATGTCCCGTAACCGGCACCGGTGCTGATGAACTCGGTGATGTCCCCCTCTGCATCAATTCCGCTTATCTCTCTTCTCCATGAAAGGGGCCCGGTCTCTCCATTACCGCTTACCCAGTCCATATCACCCAGCCTGGTTCGCCATGAGCCGCCGTCAACAATGAAGAATATTCTGTCAAGCTGTGAGACAAGTTCCGAAGAGGAAGGTCCGGCTGTCAGATTGCGGTCGGTTATACTTCCAGAGACAGTAATCCCGGGGGCAGCCATTCCTTCAACCGAGATCCTTGTTCCCTGGACCAGCCCGCCGCCGTCACCGACTGAAAACCCTATTCTCTTTGAACCTGATATGTACAGACCATGCTCCTGAAAAGGATCTGCGGTATACCCGTGCAGCTGCTCGATCAACCGTCTCTCCGCAAAGCTTACTTCGAGCGAAGTGGATGAGGGGATGCTCAGCAGAAGCACTTCAAATTCCAATTCAACGATTGAACCAGCCGGTGGAGGAGGATCGAAAATTATGCCTGTTCTTACCCCCGATGTTCCGGGTACTGCATTAAGCGTATCACCATCAACAATGGCCGTAATGGAGCCAGGTGCTACCCACAGAGAATCGGGAGTCTCGAAGAAAGCCTTGCCGTCGCTTTCGAACTCAAGGGTCATCGTTGAAGTAAGAAATAGTACCGCAGCAGCGAACAGACTCATCGCAGCACCAGAATTCTGCCTTCCCCCGGCGACCAGAGCAGGCATTGATTACGGTTTACAGAAAAGGAAATCCGGGAGAATTCCCCTGCCTCGGGCAGCCTCCATAGAACATTCCCGCTGCCGCCTTGCACACAGGAATCCTGCAGAACCATCAGCTCTCCCCCGGCTGTGACCCATATGCCAGCAGAGGGTAACGATTCGGTGGCTGAGTAATTTCTGATAATCAGGGACTCGTTTTCGCAGGAATAGACAGCGCGGCTCCCCGATCCTGACAGTTGTCCCTCACCCGAGCCGGTCAGTCTGGCAAGAATATCATCCGGTTCCTCGAGGGAAGTAATTGTACCGCTGGCGCGGGAAACGTACAGAACGGAAAGGCCCGAAAGACATATATCCCCAGGCATACCGCGGGAATCCCAGGAATCCGCAGGTTCACCCGAATTATCGTATCGATACACCATGTCTGTGAGTTCATCCGTTACGAACCAACCCCATTGCTCATCTATGCACATACCTCCGGGAAGAAGAACATCGGAAAGGTCAAATTCAGAAATGGAACCTCCGGCATGAATGATGCGCAGGTGAGGCTGTCCCGGAAGCAGAATGTAAATATCTCCGGCTCCGTTTATCTCGGCATCAATTATCCTGCCGGGAACCGCAATGTATTCAAAATCACTGCCGGGAAGCTCTGCTGTCGATGCGGAAAACAGGGTGTTACCCAGAGCCGCGAACAGAGATAATATGGTTTTAGCGCACAACTGCGAATGAGCCGGTTTCTACACGACCGCCCTGGCTGAATCTGAAGAAATAGGTACCTGACGCAAGGTCAGATGCTCCGGCAAAGGCCAGAGTAGTTTCTCCGCTGCCTGCACCGTTGTAATAAACGGTTTCGATGTAACTACCGGATAGAGAGTATACCGAAAGTTCCGCATCTCCACCTCCTGACCAGAACTGGAAGAAGAGGGTACCACGGCAAGGCTGCGGATAGAATGCGAAAGTATCCGAGGAGGAGACTACTGAACCGGTCGAAACATCCAGATCAAGGCCGGAGAAAGAGCTGCAGAGAAGAAGGATATCACCCTCTACAGGAAGCGATATCGCAACATCGTTCGCTGAACCTGTACTGACTTCCTCGAGTGATCCTGATGTATCATCGAAAACGAAAGTCTGCAGATCTCCAAGACCTGAAGCGGCAGCACGAAAACTGCCCCTCAACGCATCATCAACACGGTAATATCTGCCCTGGTATGAGGACATATGATCACCGATGCAAGAAAAGGGATCGGTATCTATTTCGAACGTGTAATCCAGGCCGGATCTGTTTCCCGGAGATAGAGTATCGTAATCCGCGATCCTGAAGGATTGCCATCCGTATTTTCCATTACCGAATTCCGGATCATCTATCCAGCAGGCCAGCATCCAGTCCAGCAGAATCTGATTCATATCAGGGTTCGAACCGGTTACATCGAGAATAGCTTCACTTATTCCAGCAATTCCGCGATCGGACGATCTAAGGGATTCGTAAAGGAAATCTTCTCCGCCGTAATTCTCATACAGGTATGCGAAGTAAAGGAAACCTGCCCCGTAGCCGGCAACGTATTCAATTATATCATCCAGTTTTGTCCATTTTATGGGGGTTATGCCCCCTACCTCAAGGAATGTTTCAATCTGAAAGGCGGGATAACCGCAAACGAATGTGCCTGACTGTGCCTGGTTCTCAATCACCCACAGCTCCTCCGAGCTGAAAGGCTTTATCCCCCATTGAATAAGGTGCACAAGTTCATGAGATGCAGTATATGCCGCATCACTCTGGTTACTCGGGTGACAGTCTATATAGAGCATCTCAACTTCGTTGGAATGACCACCGTAATAAAGGTAAGCCTCAGTCTCGGTGAACTGGTTGTAGGGGCTGAAGAACCCGGCAATGTAGGCTCCGCCCAGCGAATCGATAAAACCATCCCTTATATCGAGCACCAGGAAGTAGATCTTCGGGTCTCCGTCTATTGCATCGGGCGGCTGCCCGAAAACCGCGATATCCTTTTCGATGATCCCGCCAGGTCCCGAGGGAGTGCTGTCCTCCAGGGCTGCGGAGAATTCATCTACGGCGGCCTGGCCATAATTAAAAGAAGACCACTGTGTATCCTCCACGAAAATGTATGAACTTTCTCCAACATATCTGCATGTAGCAGATGTGAGGTAAAACATGGGGAAAGCGGTGCTGTGGTCTATGGACCAGAAATTTATCGTATCTCCCACATTGTGGCCTTTACCGGTGTGAAGGGGGCCAGTGGGTGCGAACGAAGGATCATGACGTCTGTCTATCTCCATGATACCAGGAACCATAGGTGTTCCATCTATCCACCAGGCCGGAGCGTTATTCTGAAGAATCAACGCGAGAATGAGTACTGTCATCAGAATCTGGCTCCAATCGAAAACCTGACGGATGATAGATCACGATATTCTGGGAAAGATAGTGCAGTGTAAACACCAGGGCGATTCTCATCCAGAAGAGAAGCATCAATTACGCTGACAACCCTGTTGACGACGGCAAAGGCGGCTATGTACATGCTTCTTCTGAACCATTGCCGGCTATCTCTGAGTCTGTTGGCGAACTGATCCCTTGCTGCATCGGAAGACCAGTTCCAGCTCTCGGAACCGAACCGGGCATGGGATTCATAGTACATCCTCTGAGCATCGGGATCATCAGGGTAGTAGTATCTGGCAAGCCTGTGAATGTAATCGTTGAATTCA
>JAGLOY010000190.1 GCA_023138735.1 Candidatus Aegiribacteria sp.
GTTTTTCTTTCTTTTCATTATCCCATAAATTCATAGTTAAGTATGCGTTTTTTGATTTTTCAAGCATTCCAAAATATTTATCAATTCCTTCTTCATTTAATTCACAGAACGCATACTCACTAATAAATAAATCATACTCTGATTTATCTTCAAGTATTTCTTCTGGTTTTAAAGTCTTAATGTCTAATTTAGCATTAAGGAAACACTTCTTCGCTAACTCTAATGGTTCATGTATTTCAACGAACGTATAATCTTTCCACTTAATCGTCTTTGACATTACGTGCGCTAGTCCGCCATATCCTCCTCCAAACTCTAATATTGACATATTTTTCATATCAAAATTATTATTTAATTCATATAATGTATTTACGTGACGAAGTGTTCCTGGTGAAAAATATCCGTATTTCTTATATTTATACACAACTGGAGAACCAATTAAATCATTAATTCTAAAATTATCAAGATTTTTTATTAACAATTTATCATCTTTAATCCTGTCTAATATTTTATCGCCATCTTCTTTTTTACCAGGAGTTATAATCTTACAATATTGTGAATTGGAACGAAAAGTCATAAAATATTCAAACTTAGTTGCCGCATCATAACATACTCGTAAATAGTTTTGACCAGATGTTGTTCCTTCTACCGTCCAATTATTTCTGCTATGAATATCATCAAGAGGTTCTGCAACAAGAACATACTGAAGACCAGTTCTTTCTTTAAGTTTTACTTCTTGAGGAAATCCTTGAAAAAATACTTGTTTTTTTCCACTATCCAGAATTAGATTTAATACTGGCAACGTTATTTCTTTTGTTACTTCAAGTTCTAATATAGGAAGAGTAATAATCCATTTATTTTCAACCTTAATATGTGTTCCTTTGTGTTCTTTCTTTTCATTATATTCTGTTATAATATCCTTGTATGGTAATTTATCAGGTGAATAATATCTAACGTCTGCTTTATTATTATCTTTTATAATTGTTAGTATTCCTTCTCCCTTTTCTTTTCTTTCTTTTAGATATATTTCAATAAACTTGTCTTGTTTTCTTTTTAATAAATCTAAGAGCGTGTCAAACATTTTGTATATATATTTAAAAAAAGTGTATTTAAATAAAAAATGATTTTTTTTTGTTAAGATTATATTTGTTTATAATTTAAAAATGAGTTCCACTGATAAGAATCAGTATCTCTCATTTTGTGAGATAACTTCGTCGTTTACATTTAATCCAGCACCACGATGTGCTATATATGGGGCAGGCTATGCAATATGCACATATAGATACATTCCTCGAAAGGGTATATTCAATATCAGAGGAGGTGTCTACGTATGCGCAGAGTGTGCATATGGCCTTAAATGGAAGAAATAGAGTTAATTAAAATCTCCAATATTTTTAACAAGTTTAACATTTTTATAAACAAATCTTTTCATAATATATTATAACTTTTAATTAAAATCAGAACTTTGATTAATAACTCGATTTTTCTGAATATAGTTTAAGAATTTCTTTTGATTATTAGTTAATGGACCTTGTTTTAAATACTTTTCTCTTAAACTAATAGAGTAATGTGTTTCAATAAAATTATTTGTATTGTTTGTAGTTCGTAATTTTTGTTTTGCAGATTGTTTCTTAAAATTTATTTGTGATTGAGTTAAAGAAGTATTATTATTTCTAATTTGGTTCTTTATATCAGACATCTTTTATAATAGTTAAAATTATTTTTTATAAAAAAACTTATCTAACTCTTTTAATTTATTTTCTAAATCAAAATCTTCTTCTTCTTCAATTTCAATATGTTTTTCTTCAACTTTTGTAAAATATCTTTTTTTAAATTCATTCATATCTTCTGTTCCCATAGACTTATTACAAGTAGAACAAATACATTTTAAATTATTTATAGTATC
>JAGLOY010000191.1 GCA_023138735.1 Candidatus Aegiribacteria sp.
AGCACCAGCTACTAAATATAAACCATGACCAGAACCAGAACCAGCAGCCTTTATACCACTATTATCGCCCCCTGCCCCAAAAAACGCACCTTCACCCGCATTTGAAGTACACTGTATACCTGTTCCACTTCCACCAGAAGCACTAATTTGTAATGCATGTGTAGTAGTTGATTCAACATAAATACCTTGCCCAGTTGCAACAATATCAATTCCTTTGCCAGAAGTAACTCGTATTTCGAGCCCATCTCCAGACGTTGAACCGCCGTCAAGCTCAAGACCATTACCGGTTGCTCCACCAATTATTCTTAACCCAGCAGCAGAACCATTACCCGATATTGAAGCACCATTCATATTTGTACCAGTAGTTGAAATACTTAATCCGGGCGCTCCTGCAGATGATAAATCAATACCTGCACCACTGGTAGAACGAATATAAAGACCAGTACTAGCTGCAGTTAATGATATACCATGTGAAAAGGATGAAACAATTTTAATTCCTTCTCCTACCGATGTTATACCTATACCTTCTGCAGCATTAGAATCAATCCGTATACCGGCTTTACTTGCACCAGCCACAGCAATATCTATACCATGACCATCTGTAGTTGAAATATTAATACCCTTTCCTGAAGTAGAACCACCAACAATTTCAAGACCATTACCAGTTACTCCACCAGAAATTTTTACACCTTCATTAGCCCCGCCACCAGCAATATTTAAACCAATACCTGTACTATTTTGGATATCAATTGAATTAAATTTCCAATCAACATTATTACCTGATAAATCAGAATCAAGATCAAAAGCATGTTGGGCAGAAGCATGGCCATATGTTTCAACTATAATAGCTTCATCTCGCCATAACTTTGTACCTTGATCAATTATATAAAGTACATTCCTTGCCGATTGCATTTCAATAGTTGATAATACAATAGAATAGCCAATACCTTCATCCACAAATCCATTAGTAGTATTAACTTCTGCACCTTCATTTTTCATTATTATAGTATCACCAGATGCATGAACCGCAGTAGTTAAAAAATCTTTTACGTCATCAACATCCCGAAGAGTAAAATTAATAGTAGCAGCAACACCATATTTTCTTAATATCTTAATATCCATATATTACCTTCCTTATAATATTTTAACTTTAAGATATATAGACCTTATTTGCTTTCGTTCTGGGCTATTATTAGTAGTTATTGTATTTGTCAATAAATAAAAATTTTCACCATCAATTACATATGTCCCACCATCAATAACCCCTCCATCAACCCAAATTTGAGTTTGGGCAGGAGATGCAATAAAAACACCATTATGTAATGTAAAATCTCCTGGAACATCTATTAACCAGGTACTAGTTTTAATAGTATCAGTACCCTTAAATTCTAAGGTATCCCAATCAATGGAAAAATCAAGATCCTCTCCTGGACGTTTTTCCCGAAAAGGAATTATATAGGGAGCCATATATTTACTCCTCTATTAAGATGCTGATTGTGTTATTGTAACCGTAACATTTATTACATCATTGTCATCTGCTGATTTATCACCACCACTAAAAGCAGCACCACCAACCAAGGTCCCGGATGATCCACCTTTAGTATTATCAGTAGTTAAGAACGCTCCACCAAGTGTTTGTGTATCCGTATCAATAGTAAACACAGCTTTACTAGCACTATTATCAACAGATTGCCCAGATACAGCACCAAGAGTAAGAGTTTCTCTAGTAGCTTCATCATAATTTGAATTTTCTGTCCATCCAGCATGGGAAGCCATTGTATCACCAGCTGCAAAACTGGGCGTACCATTTGTTAATCCAACATAATGAGCAGCGGTATAAGTAGACCCTTTCCAATATTTATCTAAAATATCATCAAGACCAACATTAACAACCAAATTAGTATAATCAGCTATCCATTTTAAAGTTCCATCAGGTCGAAAACATTCTATATGCCAATGGATATAAGTAAGGAGTTTAAACTTAACTAAAGCATATTTAACCATATGAGCTGCTATATTACATCCAGCCCGTACCGGCATCATTATTCTACCTTTTATAGCTGCAACAAATAATAAGAATAATTTAGTTATATAGTTCATTATGAACCTCCTGTATTTAAATTAAAAATCAGTTACTATACTATCTCGATTCGGAACTACTATTGTACTGTCTCTATTTGTAATCACAATTGTCCTACTTGCAGGAGTATTAATTGTTACAACAATTGCCCCTTCCACTATTGTAATTGACTGAACTGAATCAAGAGTAAAACCAGCTTGAAGAATAGTATTGGCCACTATATTTAATATTGCTATACTGTCAAGAATAACCCCAGCTTGAAAATTTCCTTGAGCTGAAGAAATAATAGTTTCAATAGAATTCAATCCAAGACTGATAAAAATTTCTTTTATATTATCAACACTTATTTGAGTAACACTATTTACTGCAATCCCTGCTTCAATTAAAGCCCCTGTTATAATAGTTATATCATTAAAAGACCCTAAAGAAAGGGCTGCTTGAAGAACTGCTTGGGCGTCTATTCCAATTAATTCAATAGAATTTAATGACATAATAGCTTGAAGATTCAATTGGGCATCAGTTGCAACAACCTGAAGAGAATTAAGAGAAACACCAGCCTCAACAATTGCCCCAGTAGTTATAGATATTTGTTCAATAGAGTTTAATAATAAATTAGTAAATAAATTCATTTGAGCCAGGGTAGTAATCTGTTCAACTGAATCAATATTAAGAATTGTTTGAAGAATTG
>JAGLOY010000192.1 GCA_023138735.1 Candidatus Aegiribacteria sp.
CTGTGGCGTTGATTCAGAATACAATTAATTTCTTAATAACAGGCGCAGAAGGTCTGAGTATTGACACTGGTGTTTTAGAAAAAATCAAAACTTTTGCAGAGATGGGAGTAGGATTTTATAACATAATAATGTCAGCAAAAGACAATAGCATCCAAGGTATTCTACAAGCTCTTATTCAGAATATTGGTATGAGCCTAATTAAGGAATTTGCTGGAGTAGATATATCGTTTGTAAACGATATTTTGAAATTTATTTTTCCGAAATTCTTTGGTGTTGAAACTTCTGAACAACCCTCTGCTCATGAATTAATAAATAAACTTCTTAATCAGCTAGATCAATTTGGTCTAGATGACTCATTGGTTAACTCTGCCACGGGAGGGGCATTATCAGGTATAAGCGATTTAAAAGATGCAGTCGAATCAATATTAGGATTTATATTTAATGCCAAGGATATCTTCACAGATGGTATTCGCTGGCTCTTTGGACAGCTTATGGATTGGGTTGGTGGGCAAATTGAACAATTAATCAACATGTTATTAGATGCTATCACAAGTGCTCTTGATGCAAGTGACCTATTTCCTCCTGAATGGTCTGGATCGTTACCTGTGGGTTTAGGGGGTATGAGTCTTTTTAGTATCGGTATCGAATTAGGATTATATCCCCATTTCGGTTTTGATCAGGCAGCTTTTTCAGATTGGATGTTAGATATTGTCTTTGGAGGCCTGAATCCATTTTCGGGAGGAATTAGCGACTTTTTCGGAAAAATATTCTCTTTCTTTGAACTAATTCCTACTTTTAAAGCTGGATTTGAAATAGGAGGCTTCGGTACAGAAGAGAATCCGATGATGGCTTTCTTACTAGAATCCCTCGGACTTGAACTGGAATTCTCTGGTAAAGGGTGGTTTGAACTAGAGTTATTCACAATAAAAGGTGGCGTTTTTGATACTGATAACTTTTTCAAGGTTATTGAATGGGGTTTCTCCTTTACTATAACTATCTCTAGAACGTTTACTTTACTTGACTTCTTAACTGGTGGTACTGCAGGGGCTCTCAATGCTGTAGGAGAATATCTCGGTTTAGATGCAATCACTGTCCCAGTATCCTTTGGGATATTTCTTGAAGTTGTGAAGCGTGCTGCTTCAGCTACTGGGCCAGAGGAAGGTTCATTTACTCTTAAGATTACTATAGGATTAGCTGTTCATTTTGGCATTGATCTATTTATTGTTGGTATTTCCTTTGACTTCTCCTTGGAGATCATTCTGACGTTTTTCCAGGATCTAGTCAATCCTGTCCCGCTGCAAATCTTTTTGGAGATCATACTCCGGTTCAGCGTAACACTCACATTTCTGTTTGTAGATTGGTCAATCGAATTCGAGTGGAAGCCTCTGAGTCCATCTCCATTAGAACTTACTCCAAGTAGTAAAGCTGACCAAGAAGAGAGTGGAGCGATGGGCTTAGATGATGACGGGGATGGATTGGGAAATGCATACGAGGAAAATACACCAGGGCTAAATCCCCTTTCAGAAGACACTGACGGGGATGGACTAACGGATAAATTTGAAACACAAACATCTAAAACAGATCCCATATTGCCCGACACAGATGGTGACGGTTTGGATGATTTCGTTGAATATCACAATACCAA
>JAGLOY010000002.1 GCA_023138735.1 Candidatus Aegiribacteria sp.
TGTTCCTCACCGGTGGCCCACTGAACCATCATCTCACCCTGAGTACTGTAGGCTGCTGCATGTGTGGTTGGGTCAGAGGTCCATCCCCAGGGATAGATGAGAGCGTTGCTGTAACAGTGCGTGGAGTGCATCTGAGTTGGTATATGTGTCTGCCAGAAAGTATCGATATTGGAGCTTTCCGGTTCTGAAAGGGGTCCTGTTCCTCTATACGTCTGGGAGCCGGGATCTCCGCTGGAGCCGGATCCGCCCCAGTCAACCGACCAGTTCCTGTTCAGATCGATACCATCACCACCTGCGGTCCAGTTCAAGTTCTTCCTATGCATACCTCCGCCGCCAGGGGAAGTTGTCTCATTGTATACCCAGCCGTCAACATTGTTCACCGGAAGGCACCAGATTTCTCTATTTTCAAGCAGCCATGTAGCCTGGTATCCATTGTATCCATTTCGCTGGTAATTGGAACAGAGCCACATCATCCAGTAGCGGACATTCCTCATTGCTGCACCCTCACGGGCATGGATAAGGCCATCGTACCAGGCGTTGGCCATCGCCGGGTCATCAGCATTGAAGCTGTTGTTCACAGAAATCTTCACTACTCTCTGGGGACGGCCTTGATAGGTGTTTCCGATAGACTGAACGCTGGTTATTGCCGGGTTGGCAGCCACAAGTGAATCGATCCAGGTGCTTACCTCGTCCCAGGTGTAGAATCCGCCCATTGAACGGCTGGTGCCGTTGCGAGCCTGGTAGTAACCCTCCATATCTGCGATTTTTGTTGTAACATGGAGACCATTCTCAAGTAATGCCCTGCGCTCTGAGGAATTTGCCACAAAATCCACAGAACCATCTTCATACACCTGCACAACATCAAATGCGAGTTGATTGAACAACTCGACCTGAGCTTCACTCGATGGCAGGAAATTCATCAGTGAATAAATCTCTGCGGAAACAAGACTTACAGCTACGAATAGAAAGAGCATCACCTTTCTCATAATTACCTTCTCCTTGAAAAAGAAAACACGTTGATTATTATTCAACATACTACATCGGTTATTATGAATATATACAGCGGAGGTTTTCATGTCAGACGCTTTTTGCAAACAACTTTCACAGGGCATACCTGATTCAATCCCTCCGATGCCTCCTGACCTTCCGGGGGTGAACCATGCGCCGGCCAGACCGGATGTACTGAACACAGAGGAAAAGAAGCTTGCATTGAAGAACGCGCTTCGCTATTTCCCTGCGGAATGGCATTCCGAACTTGCTCCGGAATTCGCGGCTGAGCTTGAAAATGACGGCAGGATCTACATGCGGAGATTCAGGCCGCCGGGTGAAATAAAAGCCAGACCCATAAACGAGTATCCTGCCAGAACTCCCAAAGCAGCCGCAATAATGCTAATGATCCAGAACAACCTTGATATTGCAGTGGCCCAGCATCCGCAGGAGCTTATAACCTATGGAGGCAACGGAACCGTATTCCAGAACTGGGCGCAGTACCTCATTACAATGAAATACCTCTCTGAGATGACGGATAATCAAACGCTTGTTCTCTACTCGGGGCATCCCCTCGGTCTTTTTCCATCACACCCTGAGGCACCCAGGCTGGTTCTGACGAATGGTATGGTTATCCCTAACTACAGTACCAGAGAAGACTACGATAAAATGGCCGCCCTTGGCGTGACATCGTACGGACAGATGACCGCGGGCAGCTTCATGTACATTGGCCCGCAGGGGATTGTCCATGGCACCACCATCACGCTTCTTAACGCAGGAAGAAAATACCTGGGATTGCCTCCGGAGGCGGACCTTTCCGGCAGACTGTTCGTCACTTCAGGACTGGGAGGAATGAGCGGAGCCCAGGCAAAGGCTTCGGTAATAGCCGGCGCGGTATGCATTATCGCCGAGATCAACCCGAAAGCGATTAGAACAAGGCATGAACAGGGATGGCTTCAGGAGATAGAGAGCGATCTTGACAGGATTCTGCTCAGGGTTGAAAAAGCCCGAAAGGCCGGGGAGGCTCTTTCCCTTGGATACGCGGGAAACATCGTGGACCTCTGGGAGAAGCTTGCCGCTGAAAATATTCATGTTGATCTCGGAAGTGATCAGACCTCGCTTCATAACCCGTACCTTGGCGGTTATTATCCGGTCGGTCTCTCCCTTGCCGAATCCAACAGGATGATGACTGAAGAGCCGGAGGAATTCAGAGAGGCAGTGCAGGAATCCCTTCGTAGACAGGTCAGGGCAATAAACACTTTGAGCGCCGCTGGAATGTTCTTCTGGGATTACGGCAACGCATTTCTGCTTGAAGCGTCAAGAGCAGGCGCAGAGGGGATTCTCCGTGATGACGGAACCTTCACCTACCCATCGTACGTTGAGGACATCATGGGACCCATCTGCTTTGATTACGGATTCGGTCCCTTCAGATGGGTCTGTACTTCCGGTGATCACGAAGACCTCAGGAAAACTGACAGGATTGCTGCCGGTGTGCTCGAGAGGATGGCAGAGGAGGCGAGCCCGGAGATAAAACGCCAGATGCTGGACAACATACTATGGATAAAGCAGGCAGAAGATAACAGAATGGTAGTGGGCTCCGAGGCAAGGATACTGTATGCTGACAGACAGGGAAGAATAAATATCGCCAGGGCTTTTAACGATGCGATAGCAAGCAATGAAATTTCAGCACCTATAGTCCTCGGCAGGGATCATCACGATGTTTCGGGAACGGATTCCCCCTACCGTGAAACTGCGAATATCAGAGACGGAAGCATGTTCACAGCGGATATGGCTGTTCAGAATGTAATCGGGGATTCATTCAGAGGCGCAACCTGGGTATCCCTGCATAACGGCGGAGGGGTTGGCTGGGGTGAAGTGATCAACGGTGGATTCGGCCTCCTTCTTGATGGCTCACACGAAGCTGCAGAACTGGCATCTACCATGCTTAACTGGGATGTCTCCAACGGACTGGCGAGGCGATCCTGGGCGCGGAATCCGGGAGCCATTTACGCAATAAAGAAAGCTATGGAAGCCGAACCTGACATGAAGATTACCATACCAGAAATTACCGATGAGGATTTACTTGAAAGTATATTCGAATAATATTCTTTAAAACGGGTATTCTTTGTTGCAAAGGGGTTAATAATGCAAAGATACGTGGCTGTCATTATTATTGTTCTGATATTTCCATCAGCTCTCCTGGCCTGGGGATTTAATGACGCCATCGGAAACGGTTCACCGATAATTAGTGTAACCAGTAAATCTAGTGCTATGGGAGGAGTCTGGTCACTGCCATCCAGCGGAGCAGCATCCATATTTCTCAATCCTTCGGAACTGTCCATGCTGGATGGAACGCTCATCAATATTTCGACAGCTATTATACAGTGGAGTCTAACCGTACATGGTGTCCTGGATTACGATAAATACGATTCGGGCAGTGCTGGAACGGTTACCCTTGCTTCAGGAACTGAAATATCAGATGCCGTATCCATAGCCGCAGGGATTACAAAAGTCTCGGATTTCAGGTTCAACGGTATCAGCAATATTCTTGAGGAGATCGGGCCTGGCAGCTACCAGATCTATGCAATCGATATACTCGATTCCCACGGTACTCTCTGGGAAGCAAACACAGGTATTTCAGTGGTTCTGAATGACTGGCTGACCGCGGGAGTATCAGGTGGAATAAGGTTTGGAACAGGATCGTGGAATCTCAGGCATGACATTGTGGATCCAATTGCACTTGACGACACAACCGAAGTGGAATGGGAAGAAAGCGATTTCTGCTTCCATGCAGGAGTATTAATGCCCTTTGAATTCGGAACATTCGGTTTATCCGGTACCAATGCCACAGGCAGGTACCGGTCAAGGGTCGCAATAGGATTCCAGAAGGAATTCAGTATCATGTACGGCAGCACATTGGGAGTTGAGTTCGACATTCAATCCATAGAAGAAAATAATCCTGCAGTATCCGGAAAGGCTTTCGCAAACCTTACCGAGATGATACCCAATGTACGTTCAACTTACAGCATAGGTTTCAACAGGGCTTCCGATTACCATCGTGCGGCACTCTGTCTCGGAACCGGAGCAACCATTAGCTTCGGGCAGGTGGATGTTGACCTGGGAGTATCATGGATGAGCAGAAGCAGGGCTGGATTTGCTTTCCCTGAACCCTTCATTTCCAATATCGATGACGCAGGAACATATTACTCCGCCGGATTATCCTGGAAACTGTAACCAATACTCAATCTGAAAGGAAACCATGAAAACCACAGCAGTATTTTTCATCTCACTCTTCGCTCTGACAATGGCATGCGGGGGCGGCAGCAGTAGTAACCCGGGCGATGCCGTAAACGAAATGTTCGCTGCATTGAAGGCGGGAAACGGAGAAAGGGTAGTTTCCTATATGTCGGAAAGCGCCATTGCTGGAATGGAAGGGCAGCTGGAAATGGTAAAGCTCGATCCGGAAGCTTCATCCGCGCAGATGGCCGCCCTGGGTATCGAGATAGACGCAGCGGATATTCCCGACATGACAGTTAAAGACTTTGGCATAGCCGTGTTTTCCTCACAGATGATGGCATCTGTCATGAGTTCCGGTGAGGTAAGCATCGGCGAAATCACCATCGAGGGTGATAGCGCGAAGGTCGAAGTGACTACCACATTTCCCGACAGAACCGAAACCCACGTAATTGACGTAGTAATGGAAGACGGTCAGTGGAAGGTTGTAGAGTTCGGACTCAACATGTAACCGCTGGTGTTGAGCGCCAATCCCGACTCATTTACTACGATATTTTCGGTTATTGAATATTTGACAATAACCTTAATTCGAATATATATAATGTTAGTGATTAGCTGGTACTTAACATAGAAACCAAGGAGGAAAAATGAAGAATGTAGTATTCCTGCTGCTGTGCGTTGCTCTTACTCTTTCAGCCGCTGATAGAGTTGTAGAGTCTGGTTCTATTACTTCACCGTCCGCAAAAGGTACTTACACTGTTGTAAGTTCCTCTGATCCTGATATGCCAGGAAGTACGTACGGTATGGCATTACAGGACAACGTTGCCGATCGCCTCTGGCTCGCCTGCTGGGGCGATGGATACACCTACGAATTCGATATGAGCACTGGCTTTCTCACCGGCAACAGCTGGGAAATAACAAACGGTATTGATGGCGATGACATGGCCTGGTGTGAATACTCAGGCGGAGCCCAGTTCTTCATCGGTGATTACACTTTCAGCAACATCGGTGTATGGGACGCTTCCGGTTCATGGGTAAGAGCTCTTGCAGGTCCGGCCAGCTTCACTAACGTTTTCCCTGTAGCCGCCGGAAACGATATGTTCTACACAGACAGATCTGGCGAAATGGCATGGGGCTCCTACACCGGTACCGAATCATCAATAACCTGGACTGTTGTAACATCACCGGTACCCAGTTCTTACGGAATGGCCGTATGGGGTGACTTCCTCTTCCTCTGCAACGGTGAAGTAGGTACGGACAATATCTTCATCTTCGACCTCAACCCTGATGGAAGCGTAAACCTTACACCTGTATGGTCAACAGAATTCACCGAGGATGCAGATGGTGCCAACGGTGGAATCGACTACGATGGTACATATCTCTACGTATACCCGCAGAACGACTTAGTGTACACACTGGACATTGACTGGACCAGCGCTCTTGAGAATTCAACATGGGGCCAGATCAAAGCTGAGTTTTAGTAACGTTAAGTAACATGGTGCACAAAAGAGGCGGGGTTCATCCCCGCCTTCTTTATTGGGGCCGGACCTAACATCTAAACATTTGTCATTGATTTAACAGAAACGAATGTTAAGTTGTTAGGTCCAGGCCCATAATTAAACAGACAAAATGTTTAGATGTTAGGTCCGGCCCCTTCTTTGGCCCCTTCTTTTATATTGGTTACAATATTCTCGAAATCCTTAGCAAACTGTGATTTCCTGTTATGGTCTACAAAGGGTTTTCCGCTATCTCCCGACGACACTATCTCAGGTTCTATGGGAATTCTGCCAAGAAAGGGAACTTCCATCTCGGATGCCATTTTCTCCCCTCCCCCGGAACCGAAGAGTTCAGTCCGTTCACCACAATGGGGACAGACGAATCCTGACATATTCTCTATGACTCCCAGTACCGGCAGCTTGAGAGCTCTGCAGAACTGGATCGAGCGCCTTACATCGGAAAGGGATAGTTCCTGCGGCGTTGTGACAATTACAGCGCCGGTGGGTTCAGGTATGAGCTGAGAAACAGAAAGCGGCTCATCACCGGTTCCGGGTGGACAGTCCACTATCATGTAGTCCAGCTTTCCCCAGTTAACGTCTTCAAAGAGCTGTTTGATTACGTTCATCTTCATCGGTCCGCGCCAGATCACAGGATCTGTTCTGCTGCCGAGCATGAAATCCACAGAGATAACCTTGAGGGATCCGAGTTCAGCAGGGTTCAGTTTTTTCCCATCTGATGAAGTGAGTCTGGTTCCCTCCATTCCCAGAAGTTTGGGAATGCTGGGACCGTGGAAATCAGTATCAAGAAGACCGGTAGCATACCCCTGAAGCGAAAGCGAAATCGCAAGGTTGGCGGCAACGGTACTCTTACCCACTCCCCCCTTACCGGAAAGAACGAGGATACTCTTTTCCGCAGGGGGGATTTCAAGACTTAATGGTGCGGTATTCTGGTTACTCATAACGATAGTACCTTTCTAACAGTGATTATTCAGCACATAAAGCAGCAATAGTATAACACAAAGGTATTGCCGCAGTCCTCTTTAATGACCATGCTATCAATACTGAGGAGGTTATTTCAATGGATTTCAGTAAATACAGTACTTTTCTATTCGATCTGGATGGAACACTTATCAATTATGCCGGGGCGCAGAAGTTCGCCGCGGAATATATCGTGGAAGTACTCGATCTGGAGAAATCCAACAAAACTCTGAAGCATATCCTTCGATTCCTTGAGGATAAAGTTATTCAGGACCTTGAAGCCTGCAAACCATCAGCAATTGAACCGGGTTCCAATGAAATGCGTCAGGCTTTCAGTAAAGCCGGGTTAGGTGTTGATCCCGTTGAATTCATCGAACTCTACTTCGAGGGGTTGGAGGAGCATGGTGAGCCTCTCCAGGGCATTATCGACCTGCTCAAGGTACTCAGAGGTAGATTCACTGTTGGTATTGTATCAAATGGTCCGGGATTTGTGCAGCGAAAAAGGCTTGAAAAATCTGGATTAATGGAGTTTCTTGACCTTATCGTATTGAGCTGTGAAGTGGGGTGCGCAAAACCGGATCCTGAAATACTCCGTTACGCGATGAAACTTGCTGATTCAAAAACGTACGATACTCTGTTCATCGGGGATAGTGCAGGCAGCGATATGGGCGCTGCTAACGCAGCTGGAGTTGATTTTGTATTTGTACGGCCAGACGGAGATTTTTCCGCGCCGGGTCCCCGAGTGCTTGAACTCAGGAACACTGCGGAAATATTGAAGTACCTCAGGAAATAACTGTCATACCAGTGTTCCCTCTGCTTTCCTTTTCCTGTACTTTCTGAGAAACAGAATACCCGAAAGAGCAAAAAGTCCTGAGGAAACCAGGAATGCTTCCGAAAAACCTCCGAAATGCAGAAGAACGCTTCCCAGAATAGGGGCAAAACATGCCCTCAGAGCTGTCATTGTGATATGCAGACCCTGGTATGTGGCTTCCTGTCCCGGAGGGGCGAAGTGCAGGCTGGAGATGTTCCAGGACATTCTCACTCCCGCCATGCCCATAGCAAAGATCGCGTATGCGATATAGAAGAACACTATTCCCATATCAGGTATCCAGTTACCGAAGGCCATCGAGAGCGGGTAGAAAACGAGAAGCAGGCATACAATTCCAGTAAATCTGAACGGATGAAGCTTCTCAAGGCGGACTCCAAGAAATGGAGACAGCAGAAGTACTCCTATTTGCCCGATCACACCCTTTGCAAGGGCGTACTGCTCGTAATCCAGCCCGAGTCTGTCAATTGCAAAGAAAGGTATTACGGGCAGGATCATTAAAAAGGCAATACCATATATGAAAAAGTATATCTCGAACCAGGCAAAATCCCTGTCATTCCTGAAAATAGCCCACAGACTTCTTAAGAAGTGGATTGATCCTCTACCGGTGGATTTTTTAACTGCCCCCGATTCCATGCCTCTAGCCATTCTTGAAAGGAACACAGCCTGTCCCGCTCCAAACAGGGCTTCAACCAGAAATAGAATTCTGTAGTACTGGAAATCCATATCCAGAAGAGCGCCGGCAAGCATGGCCATTGGAAGGCTGAAAAGTGTGAATGCGCTTGTCCACCAGCCGAAAAGTCTTGCCCTGTTATTCTGTGAGTACCGCTTCTTCATGATACTGTTCTGAGCGGGAAGGATGACACTGTTTGACGCGAAGAAGAAAAGGAGGAGCAGCAGCATCAGATTGACATTCGATGAGAAGAACATTAGAGCCACTGGAAGCCTGGAAAGGACTCCGAAGACAAGAACTGCCCTGTCGTATCTCCCCCTGCGGTCAAGCCAGTGGTTAATGAAAACAGCAAGCATGTTGCTGATCGGCCAGAGCATCGTAAGGGCCGTTATCTGCCAGGCAGCGGCATGCAGTCCGTTTACAGCGATGTAATCATGGTTAATAACCACTCCCATGGACACTCCGCCGCAGACGGCTGACAGCAGATGGAGCTTGAATGATTTTCTTTCATCCCCTCCCAGGGGGCGGAAGAACTTCCTTTCTCCGCTGTCTGACCTGAAGGATAGCCATGAGAAGAACTGCATTGCTTAGCTGACCTGTTGTACTATTCTCTTAGCAACAAGGACTTCCATTATCTGTTGGGCGCACTCCTCTGCTGTTGATTCATCGGTATTAAGTACAAGTTCGGGAGACAATGGTTCTTCGTAGGGCGCTGATATCCCTGTGAAAGAAGGTATCTCACCGCTTCTGGCTTTCTTGTACAAACCCTTGGGATCTCTCTGCTCAGCAACTTCAAGCGGGACTTCAACGTACACTTCAACAAAATCGTTCTCATCCTGGATTGACCTCGCATAATCCCTGTCCTCGCGGTAGGGGCTTATGAAGGCGAGCAAGTTCACTACACCAAAGGAACTAAACAATTTGGCGACTTCCGCTATCCTGCGGATATTCTCTTTCCTGTCCTCCGGTGAAAATCCCAGGTCGCTGTTAAGACCGTGCCTGATATTGTCTCCGTCGAGAATCGCTGTAAGAACACCGCGTTCCTGAAGCATTTCCGCAAGTATGTCCGCAACGGTAGATTTGCCTGAACCGGAGAGCCCCGTGAGCCATACCGTGGCTCCCCTGTGCCCGAGCAGCTTTTCTCTGTCAGTTCTGTCCACACCATGATGGTGCCATGTAAGGTTCTTATCTGCAGCGTTATCCTGCTTCATATCACTCCTGTTCTGCATAAATCTGAAAAGGTTTCGATTAACGGAAAGTTTCACTATCATACATATTCAGAATCGAAATCGCTAATGAATTCCGCAATCAAATGAACGGATTCATATCACAAAGGAGAATAAGATGCGCTTCGCACCTGTGTTTGTCATGCTTGCATTTGTGATGCCGATTATTGCCGGAGAGATTGTTGTAGGTATCTGCTGCGAGTGCGGCTACAAGACCGATGAGTTCTTCGCGGGATACGGCATGATGCCGGGTTATGTCGCCGAAGTGTACCGTGACACTGAAACCGGTGAATTTCACCTGGTAAGGTTCAACTTGATAGAGATCGAAGCCGAAAAGATCGCGGTCACCATTACTAACAACCACCATGAGCTGGAAGAGTTGAACATCGATGAGATCGCAGTCACCATAACAAATAACCATTACGGTATCGGAATGGAGACCGCCCAGGAGATAGCAGTCACCATAACTGATAAACACCGCGAAACTGGAGATATGTCTGTTGAGGAGATCGCAGTCATCATCAGGGACTCATTCGAAGAAGTCGTGGAAATTTCCAGCGTCTGGAGTTCACCCCAAGTCCTGGGAGAAATCAGCCTGGACGGTATACTGCCGGCAGGTGCCCACTTGAACGATGAACTGGCTGAGAACCAGCTGAACTGGGTGCTTGTCTCCTTGTATGATGGCCCCCACCAGTGCCCGGTCTGTTGCGGTAACACTCTTGAGTTCCAGAGGGTTGGTAACTGGGATTAATTCGGGCAATAATATCTTCGCGGCAGGCACATGAAATGAATACATGTTGACATTCCCATTATGGGTATGTCTATTCCCATTATGGGAACACCAATATCTGATCCGATAAGCAGGGCTCTTTTCGGCAAGGTTCGAAGAGAAGTGCTTGCACTGTTTTATTCTGACACTGATGTTTTGTTCAATGTAAATGAAGTCATCAGGAATCTGAATCTTGGTATAGGAGCCGTTCACCGTGAGTTGAACGGACTGGCTGAAGCCGGAATCCTTGAGAAGCTGAAAGTCGGCAATCAGGTCAGATTCAAAGCGAATTGTGACTGTGCGGTATTCAATGAACTGAAAGCCCTTATACAGAAAACCGCAGGCACTCTGCAGTCAGTTAAAGATGCGCTTTATCCCTTCCGAGATACAATTCAATTCGCCTTTATTTATGGAAGCTGCGCAACAGGTGATATGAAGCCGGAAAGCGACATTGATCTCATGATCATCGGGGATGTGGATATGGTTCAAATGATGACTGCGCTGCATGAACCCCAAATGAATCTGAGAAGAGAGATCAACACATCTGTATTCGAATCAGAAGTATTTAGCGAAAGACTGAAACAGGAAGGATTCATACGGAGGATATCTACCGGTGAAAAGGTCTTTTTGATAGGAACAAAGGATGAGTTTAGAGAAATGGGCTGAGAATGGCTGGCTGAAAACAGCCGAACCTGATGATGCGGATATCGAATCTCTCCTTTCAGTTGCTGAGCGAAACATCAGGGACAGTCATGTTAAAGGATTAAGCGATGATTCGGTTTTCATGCTTGCTTATCAGGCAATCCTCTCCTGTGCATCTGCACTTTTGCTGGCACGGGGATTCAGGTCTGCTTCAAAGGGTCAGCACTATTATTCTATTGAAAGTCTCAGAGAAACCCTCCACAACGATGAACAGGTTAATGTACTCCAGCAGATTCGAAAAAAGCGGAATACTATTCAATATGAACAGGCTGGAATAGTATCGCCCTCAGAAGCTCTTCGCATCCAGGAACTTACCGATGAAATACTCACCAGTACCAAAGAAATACTTTGCAGACATACCAGTACTGATACATGAGAGTGATTGTGAAATACAACTTATATTTATCAACCGGAATACTCTTAACTGTATTCGTGATATTGATCGGGTGCGGAGCTGACGAATCCCCACCAGAACTCCCCGATATTGAGTACAGACTCGTTATTACCGACTCGATAGGAGTCGAGACAGGTGATGCTGAATACATTCTTGGGTGGCCTGTCAGCCTGACACATTCACCTGAAGGTGATATCGCTTTTGTGGACAGAATGAAGCATGCGGTATTCATGTACACACCTGATGGTAAATTCATCAGAACAGTAGGGCGTGAGGGCGAAGGGCCGGGTGAGTTCCATATGCCGGGGGGCTTGAACTTCTATTCCAATGGAAACCTGCTGATCCGTGATCAGGATGGGATCGCGTTGTTTGACAGCAATTACGAATATCAGGATCAGATGACCTGGCCTTTCTTAACTCCATCTATAGTTTCTGCGCTGGACAGCGGTGGGTTCATAGGAAGAAGGACAACTGCAAAACCGGATGAAGGAATGATCAAGATGGTTTCGACACTCGCAAGGTGGGATGGTGATGAGGATTCCTCGATGGAGTACTTCAGCCTTGAATTCGAATGGAGTATGGAACCCGATGTAATCGATTTCACCAGATCCAGAGAACATACTATCTACTGCTGTGCCACCCGCGATGGGCGAGTTTTCTATTCTCAATCATCAATCGACAAGTTTGAGATCCATGGCTGCGAGCCGGATGGTACTCCTTTCCTCCACATAGAAGATGAGACCTTTCATAGAGTCAGAATAAGTGAAGAAGAGCTTCAGACTGAGATGGATAATTACAACAGTGTAATCAACATGATGACTGGCGGTTCACCAATAGACATCCCTGTTGAACTTGATCTGCATAAGCGTGCCGTGCTTGGAATGTTCATCGATGGCTTCGAGAGGCTCTGGGTTCGATTGGGCTGCTATCCAGGAATCATCTATAGAGTATATGACATGACCGGTGATATCCTGTTCCATGCTGAGTTAGAATACAATGGAAATCCTCTTGATCTGATCAGCTGGAAGATCACCGGGGACGAGCATGGTTTTCTCGGATACGATACATCGCACGACCAGTATCAGCGAGTTAATATGCTGGAGCTTACCGAGGCTGAATAGAGAGCGTTAGTCCAGCTTTCCGAAAAGGTCGTCTGCATCTTCGTCATCATCGGGATGTATGACTTTTTCAACTCTTTTAAGAGTTTCAGCTGCATTCGTGCGGAAGTCTTCAGCCTGCTTTATGACATCTTCGGGCGACGGTGGTTCAGTTTCATCAGCTTCATCAAGTGATTCCTCTTTATCTTCTACTTCATCAGGTGCTTCAGCTTCTTCGTCCGAATCATCGGTTACGGGCGGTTCAACTGAATCATCCTCTTCATCATCAAGCGAAACACCCTTGATGCTGGAGATTATCTTCTTTCCGCACAGCTGAACGCCCTTGGCGTTTTCACTGGTAACACGGTAATCGGATATGAGGCATTCATCCTTCCTTCTCCGCATCCTCTTGGTCCGCTGGAACCAGAAATCGAGCTTCATCTCCGGTTCCGATGTAAAGAATACAACCTCCCCCCCTATGGGGGAGAATCTGTACTCCTTATCCATGATGAAACTGCCGATGCAGAATCTCTTAATGAACGCGATCCCGGTTTTCTGCTGCTTATAAACAGCTGTGAAGACCATCTCCCTGTCATGCACACCGCAGAAGAGGATATTTCCATCTATGAAATACTTATCCTGGACTGGAATAACCCTGTAAGTTCCGTCATCAAGAAAGAATACGAACCTGTCATACTCCGAGACGCTGAAAGTCCTGTCCCCTTTTATTGATGTTCCAAAAAGACCCGTATCCGAGTTGAAACCCGCCTTGAGGTTTCTTATGGCCACTTTCTTCACATCGATATCACTGAAATCCTCAATACTGGTCAATCTTGGATAGTTCTTCCCGTACTTTTCCAGAAGCTTTTCCAGATAATCTATTGCGAATGGCACAATATTCCGGAGATTGGACTTCGCTTTCTTCATCTTCTTCCGGATTGTACCCATCTCTTCTTTGTGACTGTCGATATCGAATCTTGAGATTCTTCGGATCTTCAATGAAAGAAGTTTGTCGATATCCTCTTCGGTTACTTCCAGATTGATCTCATCCGTAAATGGCTTCAGGCTCTGGAGAACTGTATCTCTTACCGTATTCCAGGTAGTGCATTCCTCGATATTCTTGTAGAGCCTGTTCTCAATGAATATCTGTTCAAGTGTAAGCCAGTGTAGCCTGCCGGTGTAATCGCTGATTTCGAGCCTCAGTTCAAGTTTCAGAATCTCAATCAGTCTACCGGTACAATAGTGGATCATCTCTGTGATGGTGGTTTCAACAGGAGTCCCGTCTTGGATGACAACTATGTTCGAGGAAGTCACGGTTTCGCAGTCCGTATGGGCGAAAAGCCTTTTCAACCCTTCGTCGATTCCGACTCCGCGGGAAAGCCTTACGTTGATCTCGACAGAATCGGTGGTGTAATCGTCGATTGAGGATATCTTGATCTTGCCCTTGTTGGACGCCAGTTCGATGGAGTTTACTACCGATTCGGTAGTGGTTCCCCACGGAAGTTCCCTGATGATCAGGTTTTTATTGCCGTCCTTCTCAATCCTTGCCCGGTTTCTTATCCTTCCCCGGCCGTCAGTATAATCGGATACATCGATCCGACCGCCCTGGGGAAAGTCGGGGTACAGCTGGAAATCCTTACCATTCAGACATGCAATCTGAGCTTTGAGAACCTCCTGGAAATTATGGGGAAGTATCTTGGTCGACATCCCCACAGCGATACCCTCCGCCCCGAGGAGAAGCAGGACAGGAAGCTTGGCGGGCAGGAGTACCGGTTCCTGGTTCCGTCCATCGTAACTGGGTTCGAAATCGGTGATTCTTTTATTGAAGAGGGTTTCACGGGCAAGATCCGTCAGCCTGCATTCAATATATCTGGCTGCAGAAGCACTATCTCCTGTAAAAATGTTACCGAAATTACCCTGTCTTTCGATGAAGAAACCCCTGTTCGCAAGGGATACAAGTGCGTCGCCTATGGATCTGTCGCCATGAGGATGGAACTGCATGCAATGTCCTATTACATTGGCCACCTTGCTGAACCGGCCGTCATCCATCTGGAACAGGGACCATAGAATCCTTCTCTGTACAGGCTTGAGACCATCCGCCAGGTCGGGAATAGCTCTGTCCTTGATGACGTATGAAGCGTATTCGAGAAAATAGCGCTTGTAGAGCCTTCTGAGGCTGGTTTCACTCATACCAGGTTCTCCATGATGAAATCACGCCTTTCGGGTGTGTTTCGTCCCATGTAGAAATCCAGCATTTCGGGAACCTCTTTCAGCCTTGTGATGCGAACCGGTTCCAGCCTTATGTTCTTGCCGATGAACTGGCCGAATTCCTTCGGTGATATTTCTCCAAGTCCTTTGAATCTGGTTATTTCAACTTTCTCACCAAGACGATTGACGGCATTCTGTCGTTCCTTCTCACTGTAGCAGTAAACGGTTTCCTTTTTGTTCCTTACGCGGAACAGCGGTGTTTCGAGAATAAACAGGTGTTCATCAAGAACAAGACCCTCGAAGAAGTGCAGAAACAGGGTGAGGAGGAGATATCTTATATGCATGCCGTCAACATCCGCATCGGTGGCAAGAACAATCCTGTTGTACCTCAAACCCTCGAGATCGTTCTCGATATTAAGAGCACGCATGACATTGTAGATCTCCTCGTTCTTGTAGACGGTATCCTGCCTCTTACCAAAGCAGTTAAGCGGTTTCCCTTTGAGGGCAAATACCGCCTGTGTCTGAACATCCCGGCTTGAAATGATGCTTCCTGCCGCGCTTGCGCCCTCGGTAAGGAAAATTGTTGTTTCCTCTGCCCTTTTATTATCGTCTCCATAGTGAATCTTGCAGTCCTTCAGATGAGGTATTCTAAGAGCAACCTGCCTGGCCCTCTGTTTTGCTTTCTTCTTTACGTCTGAGAGCTCGGTTCGAACTTTCTGATTGATTTTAACTTTATTGACCAGAATGGAGGCACTTTCCGGATTCTTGTGCAGATGCTTCTCCAGCTCGGTTTTAACCGTGTTGACTATCCAGCCTCTTATATCGTTGTTGCCCAGCCTGGTCTTGGTCTGTGATTCGAAAACAGGTTCCCTGAGACGTATGGAGACAGCGGCGATAATGCCCTCTCGGATATCCTGACTTGAATAGCTTTCTCCCGCGAAGGAGTTGATGCCTTTGGTTATACCCTCTTTAAAAGCGGAAAGGTGCGTCCCTCCGCTTGAAGTATACTGACCGTTAGCAAACGACAGATAACGTTCACCAAAATCGCAAGTATGCGTCAATGCGAATTCAAGAGTCTTATCTCTAAAGAAAATAACAGGATACATCGCTGATTCTCCAGCTTCATCCTGAAGGAGATCCATCAAGCCATCTTCGGAGATAAAATCCGTACCGTTCAGTCGGATCCTCAGGCCTGCATTCAGATGAGCGTAGTGCTGGCACCTGTTCTGAAGAAATTCTTCCCGGAAGGTGAAATCACCGAATATTTCTCTGTCGGGTGTGAACTCGACCAGTGTACCGTTTCTTTTAGAGGATTTTCCACTCTCATCACTAAGGAGTTCACCACGGCAATAAGCAACCTCACGATAATCACCCTCCCGGTATGCGACTACTCTGAATTTCTCGGAAAGGGCGTTCACGGCCTTGGTCCCGATGCCGTTCAGCCCAACGCTGAACATGAAAACATCAGTGTTGTACTTTGCCCCTGTATTTATCTGGGAGACACACTCCACCAGCTTACCAAGAGGGATACCTCTTCCGTAATCCCGTACAGTTACGGATGATTGATCGCTGGAGATTATGATACGTTTGCCGCAGCCCATTATGAATTCATCAATGGAATTGTCCATGACTTCCTTAAAAAGTACATAGATCCCATCGTCAGGATGTGTACCGTTTCCGAGGCGCCCGATGTACATGCCCGTTCTGAGACGGATATGTTCTATCGAGGAGAGGGTCTTTACTTTACTCTCATCGTAGACCTGTGATTCCTGAATTAGTTCTTCTGTCATTTTACACCATATGTTATGTGATAATTTCTTGATACATACACTATGTAGTATAAGACTGCATTTCTCGATATGCCAGCCTCATCATATAGTGGTGATGACTTTCTGAATATACCATATACGGGTTGATGAGTGATCAAAATGATATCCGTATTCAAATTTCAGAAGAGATGGAATGCTGATTCTAACTCAAGGAAGCATCTCCCGCAATTTTATTGCAATCCTGCGTATAGAGGTGTTCCTTCCTTTGAAATTATGTATTGATTTTTCCTTGATTCCGTCCAGTATAGAGATATCGCAGTCGAGTGATTTGAGGAATTCCTCAAAACCTTCAGGAGCCGTTTTCGGTTCCCGCTCGTCCACAGTCTTCAGTGCTTCATCCATGGAGATCACCCCGGATCTGACCATATTTGCGTACAGATATTCGTACTTGCCAATGCCGGTTTTGGATTTTATGAGAAAACTGGAATGAGGTGTACCGAGGCAATCGTATCTTACATCAGCCATTGATTTTCCGAAATCCAGTTCTCTGTTGAGGGTTTCATATATCATCGGCAGATCCCACTCAATGAAATCGGGAAGATTAATCTGTTTAACCTTGAACATTCTTTTCCAGGAAGGGAAAAAATAATCCCATTTCAGTTTCTTCAGAGGAATGACACTTTTCATAATACTTTTAAAACGTACCCTGTCGATGCATGATCCGGCGGGTGGCGCTTCAAGCATATCGGAAAATCCCGCCGCAATGAGCCTGATCCCCTGCGTATCAGCGGCACGGAATATCGCTGTGGGCATCAGCACAACGCACGCCGCACAGAATTCACCTGTTGCCTCGAGAGCCCGTTTGTATACACTCTTCAGAAGATTAAAACTTGGAGAATAAGTTATAAGATCCACATCCAGATTCGAGGCAGCTTTCTTTGCGAATGCAAGCGCACCCGGATCAAGGAAACCATTGTCAAAGTTAAAAGCAAGGCAGCGCATTCCATATACATGCTTCATCGTCCAGAGGGTATAAGTACTGTCTTTACCACCGCTGAACGGCACAAGGATATCGTACTTCTCTCCCTTGCCCCTGTATCGGTTCAGTATCTTCTCAAGTTTATTCTTTCTTGCGTCCCAGTCAATATTCGAGTACTTGCTGTCATGCTCCTTGCAGACATTGCAGACGCCGTTCTCGTCGAAATCAATATTCGGATAATAGTCCGGAAGGGTACAGCGCGTGCACCTTCTTACATCTTCTGTCATATCATGCCTTTCGTAATAAAAACATATTTCCTAGTAATTTGGTATATAATATACAGGGTATTGAAACACAACATACTGATCAGGATATTTCGCTCAGACGTGGTATGAAATACCTTCCTCAAGTCCGGCTTCCCTGAGAACTTCCTTTCTGCGTACTTTTCTCGTGGTGGTTTTCGGAAATTCATCTTCTCTGATGATAAACCGGGCAATCCGCTTGTAGATTGGCTGAGCCGCATTGAAGCTACGAACTATCTTTCTCATATATTCCGCCAGGTACTCGGTTTTAAGACTGAATCCGTGTTCCTCGGCGTATTCAATGAATTTTTCCATATCGGGAACAAAGATAACCCATATCTCCTCGCCCTTGGTTTCAGTCTTTTTACCCGCGACCATGCACTCAAGGATATATGAATCCTGCCCGATGACCATTTCTATTTCTTCCGGGTATACGTTCTTGCCATTCTTTGCGACGATCACGTTCTTCTTTCGTCCTGTAATGAAAATAAAACCATCATCGTCGATATGACCGTAATCCCCAGTGCTGAACCAACCATCGTCCGATAGAACTGCAGCGGTTGCAGCGGGGTTGTTGTAGTAACCCAGCATTACGTTGGGACCCTTCGCAAGTATCTCTCCATTTCCCTCTATATCGGGGTTGCTGATTTTTATGGTAACACCGGCGAGAGCCGGGCCCACAGATCCCACCCTGTTGGCTTCAAGAGTATTGACGCAGAGAATGGGTGAGGTCTCGGTTAATCCGTACCCCTGAACAAATTCGAATCCAAGTTTCATGAAGCCATCAACAACTGCAGGAGCAATACCGGCGCCGCCGGAAATACAGAGTCTCATATGGCCACCCAGCTTATCGTGAACCTTTGAAAACACCTTCTTCCTCAGTCCCTTATTACCAAATACCTCTCCGACCCTGGAGATGGTCAAACCGAGACGATACTTGAAGGCTCCACCCTTCATGGACTGGATAGCACCGAATATTTTACGGTACATGGCTTCCCAGAGCAGTGGAACTGCAAGGAGAATAGTTGCCCCGGAATTTATCATATCCTCAGCTACATGCCTTATTCCTCTGCAGATATAGATGGAAACTCCATGGGTAACAGGAAAGAGAAAACCACACGTACATTCGAATGTATGGTGCACTGGAAGGATTGAGAGGAATACATCATCTTCCTCCAGAGCCAGAACGAGGCCCATCTGTTTAATGTTACTGAGGATATTTTTCTGAGAGAGCATCACACCCTTCGCCTGTCCCGTTGTACCCGACGTATAACAGATTGAAGCCGGGGCATCGCAATCCCATGTTTCAGGAAGCACCGCAGCACTTCCAGCCCCCTTGCGTATAAGGTCGTCATGGGTTGAAATCCCCTCATAATGAGCTGTATTCATTGCAACCATTTTTATGTCTCTGCCGGGAAGCTTCTCACTTAAGTCCTCTGTATATCTCTCATCGAAGAACAGAATATTGGCACTGGAGTAATGGATGATAGTAAGCATTTCCTGCACAGGCAGTTCCCTGTCAATAGGAACAACAACCCCCCCTGCTCTCATGGTTGCAAGGTAGGTGATGGCCCAGGCGATGCTGTTGTTACCGGTTAAACCGACAACAGGCGCCTCACAGCAGTCGAGAATCGCACGTGCAAGGGAATCAACTTTTTTTCTCAGATCACGGTAAGTTATAGAGTGATAATTACCGTTTCTGTCAGGTTCACTGAACGCAATTCTATCCGGCAATTTCTCAGCGACAGCGATTAATGCCTCGGGAATGCTGGTCAAACTGGGATCATCTTGAAGGACTCCGCCGAATATTTCAGTTTTCATCGC
>JAGLOY010000020.1 GCA_023138735.1 Candidatus Aegiribacteria sp.
CGGAAACACCGGCTTCGGATATTGCCAGCCATGTATAATCGTCTCTGTTGAAAGTACCCTCCAGATAAGACAGACCGACTCCCGCCCAGGTAAGGACATCAAGGCTCATGAAAATGATCCCTCTTGTTGTATGGCCAAGATGCATCTGACCCCATCCTGGAAGAGCGATTGACCGGAGCATAGCACCCTTTCGAGTGCCCGAATCCGCATCCGCTATACCGGGCAGAAGAATCAGAACAGAAAATAGCAGAATCCAGATAATCCTCAATTTATCACCGCCGCATGAAATAGAGCATCAGTTGACCCCATATCGGTAGATATGTGCAGGCTTACAAAATAGACACCGGGGGCAAGATCATCGGTATCCCAGGATACCTCCCATGCTGATCCTCCGGGTGCTGTACCGTTTTTCAGGGTAACCAGGTCACCACCCATGTTGAATACTCTTATCTCCCATGTACAGTCTTCACCGGGCTGGAAACGGATGGTTCCGCTCCCCTGCTGAACCGGGTTCGGATAAACGTAGAAAGAACCCTCCCGCAGTAAGGAACCGATCACTGGAGCAGGTGGAAGATCCTCGCTCCACCAGCAGTTGGATCCGGACATGTCCATACCGGTAAACCAGCCCTCCGGCTCAACCGAAGTGTTCCAGCAGTAGATGCAGCCGCTCGAATCGGCCGCCGCCAGCCTCCAGTTCCCTGTATTCTCAGGATCCCACAGAAGAGGACGTCCGATGGGTCTATCCCCGACCGACACCGGGAATATTCCGGATTGCCTGCCATCCGAATCGAACATGTGCACCCTTCCGTCATCCATAGAGATTAATACGAATCCTCTGCCTCCTATACCCCTTCTGTTCCTGCTGTATTCTGAAACCAGGCTGTCCTGCTCGAGCATAACAGGCCAGTTTTCCAGTGTGGAACCCGAAGCGCCAATCACGGAAACACCGCAATCCGTGAGGATTATTGTTTCCAGTCTTCCATCTCCGTTCAGGTCACCCAGGCAGGGTGAAGAGAGAGGGGAGCCAGGAAGGACAGATGGAAATCCCGGAAGGATGTTACCCTCCCTGTCGTACGCGTAGAGATAATCACCGCTTGTCACGATAATATCAGGCGAACCGTCACGGTCTATATCAGCGGCCATGGGTAAGCCGGTTTTTTCATCGCCCGGGGTGACGGGCCACCCATCAGCTTCATCTCCATCAATATTCCAGAGATAGATTCGACCATCTATCGTTGAGGCAATAATGCCGGGATTCAGCTCATCAGGATATACGGCTATGCCTGCGACAGGAGCTTCCGATTCAACAGGCCATCCGCTGAAAGATTGTGCGGTTGCATCGTAAAGGTGGACTTTACTGTTATCATCCGCCACTGCTATCATTCCAAGCCTCGAACTGATCAGCGCAGCTATGCCGGCGCCTCCTCCAGATAATGTAACTGGCCATGCGTCAGGCTCGTTCCACTCTACATCCCTCAGATGCACCCGGCCGTCGGATTCACAGAGAAGCAGAAGCGGAGCACCCGCAGAAGGGTTTCCTACAACAGGCGGAGCGGTCAATCTTGATCCCATGGAATGAGCGCCGGAACCATCGAACTGGTATGCGATAACGTGTCCGGTCTTCATTGTAACAACAAGCCGGTCTCCTTCGGCATCGGCATCTTCCCAGATCAGCGGCCCCCATTTAATAAGGGATGTCTGAACAGGCCACCCGTCACATACCGTGGTTCTGGCCACTTGAACACTCATCCTGTTGGCAGGTTCATCGAGAACTTCAACCGTTACGAAAGTTTTACCGCCCCAGCTGGCATCGCTCGAGGGATCTGAGGTGGGTGAGAATTCCCAGGCGTATCCGCCCTGGAACCAGGGATCGAACTCACTGCCCTCGTAACCGTAGATATCTGGTAGTGAATAATCGAAATCCTGAATGCCGTCCGCCTCCTCAAGATCAACACCTTTATGATCAGGATCAACATTGACCATGTTCATTGCGAGATATGCTCCCAGGCGGGTTTCATCGATATGCCATATCAGAATCCCCGAACCGGGAAGGCCGAAATCATGCTCGTGTATTCCGCACATACCGTTCCCATCAGGATCACGCTGTCTGTTTTCTACAAGCAGATACTCCGAACTGTTCAGGGGAATTTTAAGGATGGAATCATCGTAAAGCAGTTCATGGGTTCCATCGGATACGTAAACAGGTGTATTCCAGCCAAGATAAATCCGGGACCACGCGCTTAATGATGATGGCCAGTACCCGCTCATTAACCACTGACCGTAACCCATCAGGTCCCAGCCGCCGATTCCAACATGACCTGTACTGGTATCGTAAAGATCCGGTAATCCCAGCTGGTGTCCAAATTCGTGGCAGATGGTGCCAAGCACACCAAGGCCGAATCCGTCCTGAGATTCCTGCTCGGGAACAATTACACTCTCCCGGATAACAACTCCGTCGGACGTGGGAATTCCCTTGTAACCCAGACCGGCCCCGGGCAGGTAATAGATCAAATCTGTGAGTGTAAGGAAGACCGATCCGATGTCTCCTGGGCTGTTCCTGTATATATCAGCCTCCTGGCCGGAGCCGGCGTGATTGATAATAACGGCATCGTACCGGCTGAAATCGATATTCTCGTCCGCAAGCGTAATAGCATCCCGCATAAGCATACATGCGCCCTGCATATAATTCTCGTCATCACCGTAAAACATCATCTGATGCTGCAAAGTGTACGAACCGTTCTGGGAGGATGGGTATATATCAATGGAAAGTGTCAGTTTGCCCCCACTTACATCCTCGTAATACAAAGTAAGATCGTTCATGATTCCCTGAAAGTACGCTTTGGTATGGGGGGGGTCGGCGCTCAGATCGATTCTTCCGTTCCCGCTGGTTTCATCGGTAAAATCCTCCAGAAACTGTACCCTTATCATGCATACATTCAGTGTATCACCAGTGCTGTCGATCTTACCAGATCCCGCAATGGCAGCACCTTCCGAGGGTCGCTCGTGCAGCGGCGGCATTACTCCGTGAATTAAAGGCGGGGCAGCCCAGGCAGCTCCGATTGCTATCAACAGCGGCAGGGTTAAGAATCTTCTCATTTACGTCTAGAACCTTACGGAAAGGGAGTACTTGGAATTGTACTTCCCTGAACCCTGCAGATTCTCCTCAACCGGTATGAAGGCCATATCAAGCTGAAAACCGGCGTACTGGAGTCCTGCGCCGAAGGTGGGTCCCTGGATGGTTGAAATGCCTTCAGTATCATGGATGTATCCCGCTCGGAGAGCCATAAGGTCGTAGTACCAGAACTCAGCACCAGCTCCCCACTTATTCTCGTTGAACTCTGTTGAAAGACCTTCGTCAACGCTTGTCAGCAGTTTGCTGTAATCGGCCGTACAACGGAGGCGTGTGAGATGTGAATCGAATGGAATGTAGGCAATTCCCATTCTGATAGTGCGTGGCAGAGGATTGTCTTCGGAATTGCCTCCGTAGCTGACATTTGGTCCCAGGTTTGTCAGGCTCGCCCCAATATTCACCGAACCGGCACTTTCTAGCCCCAGCGCCTCCATGGGTACATGGTACAGAACCCCCAGGTCGGCTGCGAAGGACGTCCCTTTGCCTGAGTCCTTATAGTAAAGATGATCGTATACGAATTTCAGCCCAAGTCCCACTGCGACACCTGGCGCTACCTCGGTTCCAAAGGAACCAGTCAGGGCAATGCCGTACGAGTAGAATGTTCCAAGCTCCACTCCCGATTGGGTCGTTTCCAGCTGTTCACCCATTGACATGAAAGTAATGTTGCCTCCGACACCGCCCCACCCGTCTATATGAGTGGCATAACCCAGAAACTCGTAGTACAGATCATCAGCAAGCTGGGGAAGCCAGTTACTGTGCTGCAGAGTAAGTTCGTGTCCGGTAGTGTCAATGAAAGCCAGACCTGCCGGATTCCAGTATGATGCGGTTGCATCGTTGGCCAGGGCTGTAAAAGCTTCACCCATACCGTTAGGGCGTGCACCCGGAGTTATTGTCATCCAGATCACGCTGGCCGTGGAAGCGTATGTTAGCGAAGATAAGACAAGAACCGTAATAATAACAAAAAGTCCTTTTTTCATCGTTCCTCCTGCTCAAAACCGGTATTTTCCCCGGATTTAATTTAATCTACTCAAGGCCGGTTACAAACCTGAACCGCTGTCAGGATGTACAAGCATCAGTTATTGGTTACGTACAACGGCTATTATTCCGGTAGCCTTTGAGTTCTCTCCAGAATCGGAAAGCGAAGCAGCAGATACAACAAAGATATATGCCCCGCTGGCTACCGCATCTCCATCCGTATCTCTGCAGTCCCACAGGCACTGGTTATATCCGGCTCCTCCTTCAATGTTCCCGAATAAAATAATCCTTCTTCCGGTCACAGTATAAACAGTAATGTTAACCTTTCCAGGAGATGTCTGAGTCCAGTTTATTGACGTTCCGTCACTGCAGGGATTGGGATAGGGAAACACACTGCTTATCCCGAATGAATTATCGTCGGTGACGCTCAATCCTATCTCGACAGTTGATGTATTGAGAAGACCGTCCGACGCCCTAAGCTGGATAATGTGACTTCCCGGTTCAAGAACACCGATTCCCACACTGAGTTCGCCCTCAGTACTTGAACCTGTGTTATACTGAAAGAAGCCTGAAACATCATCAGGTGTGCCATCCACATAAAGCGCAAGCTGGCGGCCTACATTACCCAGAAGGTTGATGCCGGAACTGTCCTCCAGAATTGCTCTGATGCAGATATCACCCGATATCTCAGGGTTGATTGTATTTCGGTATCCTTCAACCCACAGTTCTATCGATGGACCATCATCGTCCGGAAGAGGATTTCCAAAATCAAGCCTTGCCGGATAGGTTGAGACCGCCGCGAAAATATCATTGTTCATAAATGTCAACTGGGTCCGGGCAAGGGCTCCGGTATCACTGTCAACGGGTACGAACATACTCGCGCTGTAGTCAGGTTCGGCGTATACCGTACCGGAATAGAATCTGCCTGGACGAGACAGATAATCGATTGGCAGATAATCTCTGAAAGTGATGTAAGTATCAGGCTGGCACGATTCCCAGGATTCAACGAAAATAATACCTTCCGATGGCGCCAAACCGGTAAGAGTAACTTCTTCTCCGGAAAACAGTGTATCGTCGGATACATCGAATGAATCCCAGGGGAAAGCAAGACTGAGGTTTCCGTCACCGAATAGTATGTACTGGGCCGAATTTGTGTTGTAACCGGCATCGATCTTCGCAAGCATTACACACATGCCGACCGAAAGATCCGGTTCACTGAACATGTAATCCAGAATATAACCTACAAGGACTTCGTTCGCTCCAGATCCTGTTTTATCTGTGGCTCCCATACCGAGTATTGCACCCCCTGCCTGGGATGTTGTTACCAGTTGAGCCAGACATTCGGACGAAGGGTTATGGAACTGCCCGACATCACAGGAACCGAAAAGAGCTACAGGAAGGCGCTGTTCGCACGCAAGAAGCCCGTTATCCTCAAGGTATAGAAGACCCTCGTCCGCCAGCTGGTCGTAGGCACCATGACCCATGAAGAAGGAAACAAGCGCCCCTTCGCTCCAGAGGCTTATGTAATCCTCCCTGGCCTCGGGTTTGGCCCCTACGCTGTTCCACTCGTAGAAGATAAGATAGAGTTTCTTCGGGCGAAGTACATCGGGAAGATGATCGGTCAGTAATCGCTCAACACTCTGAGTATGTATTGTTTCATCATTGGGATGTTTTGGAGATAGTTCATCGTCTGCAGCGCCCAGCACAACTGTCTGCCATGCCCCGCAGTTTTCGCCGCTGCGGTAGGAAAGGCTCCTGTCAACTATAAGTTGAAGGTTGGACCGGTTGGTTATTGCCATTCTGGATATCGCTATCTGGGGGAGGGGGGATCCCTCGACTATTACAAATTCATCGTCCGAAACAATCAAAGTTTCATTCCTGTAGAGAATATCTATGTAAGAAATCCTTGCCGAGACAAAATTAAGCGGATCCCAGCTTCCACTGCCTACAAGGATGATATCTTCGGGCAAAGGGTCCCATGTATCGATTATGTATGAAACCATCGCACGAATGGCCCTGGGGTCTTTGACACCACCGTTGAACTCATTGTAAACCTCCGAAGCAGCGATTGCGATGACATCCGGGTTTAACTGCGTCAACGGACTTAGATCATGGTAGAACTCATCGGCTGCAATATAGACGCACTGGGCACCATCCATCGCTCCTTTGATCCTGCCGGGCGATTCGTACCTCACTTCCGAGGGAAAGCACATATCCGAGTAATCGGAGATCCAGAGCCCCCTGGTGTCCCAGAACGCAGGCACTTCAAATTCGAACTGATACGAGTTCTCAATACTGATGTTTTCCACCAGTGTATCACCTCCTACGAGGAATACAAGGGCATCATCAAGATCATTTTCCCATGTGAATTCCTGCCGGGCGGTTACGGGCCACCAATCCAGAGGAACCTGAGCCTGACCGGATATGGACCTGTCAGTCCATCCGAAGACTTCGAACCAGTCAAGGAATATTGTATCACTACCTGCTATCCTGATTAATTGCAGGGCGAGGGAGTTCCCCGAAGCCAGAATTCCTTCCATAGGCACTGTAAGAAGAAATTCATCGGTACCTTCCCAGGTAGTGTCGCATACTACGGTTCCGTTCAGGAGTATTCTGACGCGATGCTTAATATCTATGTTTGAAATCAGTTTAATCCTCAGAAAACCACTGCCTCTGGTATAAGGAGAGTTGAAATTGAAGTAGTGCCAGGTGTCTGAAGTACCCTCGGACTTGATCCAGGCCCAGTCATCCGGGAAAGGGATAATTCCACGGGTTCGGACAAGATTCTGTTCAATGTGCTGCCTTGAGAGAAAGCTGTCAGGCATTGCGGGAGCGCCGGTCAGCTCCCCGTTCTGAACGTTCATCCTGGCCCCATCTTCCCCGCCCCATGTAAGCCAGTAAGTGTTACGCGTACTGTACATGTGGTTGTAATGGGAAGGCAGATTGTCAGTCCAGGATGTGCTGGGTCCCCACCATGCCAGCCCTCTTCCGAAAAAGAACAACCTGTCCCCTGCATCGAATATGCCGTCTCCACCATCCTCTATCAGAATGGGAACAGGTCTTGGACGGTATGCGCTGAGCCAGGGTTCCTCCCCCATATCACGGCCTCTGCCGCAAAAAAGTGAGAGACTGGACGATGGAGTACCTTCCGCAGCAGGGATATCCGCTCCGGTAATACAGTACATTCCTGCCGTATCAATATCCATGGCGTACCATGGCAGACCCCAGAAGGGACTTGAATCGTATCTCTCCTGAGGAACACTCCAGATGTTATTTCCACCTTCGAACAGCGCATCGAATATGGCGCCGGATAATCCTGAGGCGGAAACAGCTGGTCTGGCTGCGGGATAACTGAGGCGTATGCGGAATCTCTCGGCTGAATAAAGGGCGCCGCTGCGGTTAATAACAGGATGCAGCTGAATATGAGCGTAGCCTGCCCTTCTGAAGGTTCCCGTACCAGCGATCAGTCCCCAGGTCCGGGGGATATCATCGGTTGCTGCCACTTCATAAGTAACTATCCCGTCTGGTGATACACGTGCACTGGAGACCGTACCTCCCGAGAGGTATTGGACTCCTTCAGGAATGATCTCCAGCCGGGGCTGTGCGCCTGGCGGTATTGCAAAATAGAGGGCAGCCTCCGGCAGAAGTACGGATCCAGAAGGTCCCGAATAACCGCAATCGTCCGCCATATAGCCTGTCAGACCATCTGGAAGCCCCCCAACAGGTTGTATCCCCGAACACTCCCAGGTAAGGACTGTTGAGGATGTTCCCACTTCAACCCGGACAGACTCAGCGGCTGTGGGTGAAATGGATCCTGAGCCAAACAGTAGAATAAGCAGGAAAGCCATTGCTACAGCTCCGTTAGTTCCAGCATGGGAGAGTCGCCATCCTCCTCACCAGGGAGTTTTTCCTCCTCAGGTATCATTTCCGATTTGATTCTATCTTCCTCCAGGTCCAGCATTTTACCGTGAGAATCGACGAATGACCTTATCTGTGTTAACACCGATAGTCTTCTATCCTGCAACTCACGAATAGTTTCAGTCAGTACCTGAACCCTTTCCCTGGCTTCGGATACAAGATTGGATGCTTTTATCTCGGCATCCATGATTATGAGCTCGGCCTCTCTGTCAGCTTCTTTTCTTGCCTGTGTAGCGCTTTGCTGCTGCTGAACAAGCACATCTCTTACCGCACCTTCCATCCGGTCGAAATCCGATGCTCTGGCTCTGAGTACGAGCAGTTCTTTCTCAGCATTCTCGAGACTCTCGACAAGTTCCTCCCAGGCGGACGCAACCATCTCAAGGAATGCTTCCACCTCATCTACATCGTAACCTCTCATGGTTTTGCGGAAATTCTGTCTTCTTATATCAAGAGGAGTAATACGCACGTTGATTCTCCATTTCCATATCCGCTGAGACCAGGGATACTGACCCTTAATGTTCGAATATACACACTATAGAATAATATTTTTGTTCAATTGAAGCCAATTCCATTTCAGCACGTCTGCCTTGGTCCAAAAAGGTATCTGCCGAGCCTGATGGTTGTAGCCCCCTGGGCAACCGCGAGCACAAAATCATCACTCATTCCCATGGAAAGCTCAGGAAGATCGTAACCACAGCTCCCGACAAGTCGATCTCTGAGATCTCGAAGAAGAGCAAAGGCCGCAGAGGTATCCTGTTCTGTTCCCGCCAGGGGTCCTACAGTCATCAATCCTGAAATATGAAGACCCAGCTCCCCTATCTCTCCCAGGACATCAAAAAGCAGATGATAGTCGGGATCGAAGCCATGCTTGGATGCTTCGCCGGATGTATTAACCTCGATGAGGATACCGGGTTGTTCCTCTCCCTTTGAAACAGTCCTTCTAGCTATTTCCCTTGCGATTTTCAATCTGCCAACTGAATCTATCCAGTGAAAATCCCGAACGGCCTGCCGAACCTCTCCCGTATGTATAGGTCCGATCATGTGGAATTCAGCGGCATCTTTCCCGAGGGTTTTTATTTTGCGCCCTCCCTCGCTGACACGGTTTTCTCCGAGGAGTGCCACTCCGGCTTCTATAGCCATCGCGGTGATCTCTACAGGATGTGTTTTAGTGACAGCCATTATCCTGACCGAGCGGTCGGGTTCTCCGCAGGAATTAAGAGCATCCCCAACCAGCTCAATAGCGGTCTTAAGATTGCCTTTAATGATCTCTACTGAAGTAATAACTCTCACCTCCCTTGAGTATCAGCTCAAGCATCAAATGATGTATCCTGCTCGTTCTT
>JAGLOY010000021.1 GCA_023138735.1 Candidatus Aegiribacteria sp.
CACGGACTTTTCAATTATCTGACAAGCGAAAACCTTTTCGGTGGACTGCTTTTCCTGATCCTGATGGCCATTGCATGGCGCGGTGTGTTCCTTCTTACAAAAAGAGCACTGAAGGCGGATACTTCCTGAATCAGTTTACTATCAGGTTTTGTCCCTTTTCGAGGAGCTTTCCGATATCCTCGACGGTGGTATCGGTGAAATAGTTTCTTATCAGTTGCGACGCATCCTTTCCGATAGTGCCGAAGATACATACTGACAGGGTGCATCCATTATCCAGGTACGGGCACATACTCGTCTCGAAGGTTCCTTCAAGAGCTATCCAGATATCCATCAGCCTGACATCGGAAGCATTGACTCCCAGAGTGAATCCTCCACCGCGACCTCTCCGTGATTTGACCATACCTGCCTTTGTGAGTTTCTGCATTACTTTCGAGAGATGAGCTGCTGAACCTGGCTTGATAAGGAGATCATTCAGCTTTACGGCTTCGACTCCGCCTTGCGCGAGTCTTGCCATAGCGTGTACTGCAAGGGAAACCGATTCCGGGATGGACACTGGTAATGACATGCTATTCCTTTCATTCTCCCTAAAATAGTAATTGAATACCATATCGTCAATATTAGTGATTTCGAACACTCGCACAAACATCTACCCATTGACGGTTAACGTACAATAAGTATAATTGGTAAGAAAATACCGATTTATGATTCCATGAATATAAGATCACCTCACCGGAAGGAGAAAGAATGTTTTGTTACCAGTGTGAGCAGACAGCAAAAGGGACCGGTTGCGACAGATATGGTGTCTGTGGCAAGGATCCGAAGACAGCGATAATGCAGGATCTTCTTGTATATGTTGCAAAAGGTGTTTCCAATTGGGCGATCAGAGCCAGGAAACTCGGAATAGTGAACCGCTCCGCAGATATCTTTGTGATTGAAGCGCTCTTCACTACAGTTACAAATGTGAATTTCGATTCGGAAACTCTGATTAACTTAATCCGTACTGGTGTTAAGGTTCGGAACAGCATTCGTGATCTCTATCTGCAGGCCTGCGCAGAAAAAGGACTGGAGCCTGAGGAACTGAGCGGGCCTGCTGTATGGGAAATGCCTGCAAACGATACGGAGATCGAAAACGAAGCTGAGAAGCTATCCATAGCTCAAAGGCTTGAAGATCCCGGCAAAGATATTACCGGCCTTGAGGAATTGATAACTTATGGTCTTAAGGGTTCCGCTTCCTATGCAGACCATGCTTTGATCCTTGGCTACGAGGATGATGATGTATACGCATTCTTCCATGAAAGCCTTGATTTCCTTACGAGGAAGAACACGGTTGGTGATCTTTTCGCAATGGTCCTGAAAGTTGGAGAGAAGAACCTTCGTGTTATGGAACTCCTGGATTCAGCGAATACCGGGACTTACGGTCATCCGGAGCCTACCGAAGTAAGGGTTACGCCAATCAAGGGTAAGGCTATAGTAGTATCTGGTCATGATCTGAAGGACTTTGAGGAATTGCTGAAGCAGACCGAGGGCAAGGGTATAAACGTGTATACACACGGTGAAATGCTTCCCACACTTGCATATCCCGGGCTGAAGAAGTACCCGCACCTTGTCGGGAATTACGGTGGCGCGTGGCAGGATCAGCAGAGGGAGTTCGACGAATTCCCCGGAGCAATCTTAATGACTACTAATTGTATCGGGAAACCGAAGGATTCCTACAAGGACAGGATATTCACTACAGGACTGGTCCAATGGCCTGGAGTAGCGCATATAGATAATCATGATTACTCCGCTGTAATAGAAGCTGCTCTGGCGGCAGATGGTTTCAGCGAGGATGCTCCCGAGAAGAAAATAATGGTGGGATTCGGGCATAATGCTGTTCTTTCAGTAGCCGACAAGGTAATCCAGGCAGTTAAGGATGGAGACATCCGGCATTTCTTCCTTGTAGGCGGATGCGACGGGGCGAAATCAGGCAGGAATTACTACACTGATATAGCTCAGCAGATACCGGATGACTGCGTAATTCTTACACTGGCCTGCGGCAAGTATCGCTTCAACAAACTCGAATTCGGTGATATAGGCGGGATACCAAGACTCCTCGATATTGGTCAGTGCAACGATGCTCACTCCGCGATTCAGATAGCAGTAGCACTTGCTGGAGCTTTTGAATGCGGAGTCAACGATCTGCCCCTTTCCATGATACTCAGCTGGTACGAGCAGAAGGCTGTAACCATACTGCTTTCCCTGCTTTATCTTGGCATCAAGGATATAAGGCTTGGACCGACGCTTCCAGCTTTCCTTACCCCGGCTGCTCTGGAAATACTTGTTGACAAATTCAATATTATGCCCACTACAACACCCGAAGCTGACCTTAAGGCTATCCTGGGCTAAATCGAGATAGAAGGGGGTGGGCAGCCGCCCCCTTCGTTCCGAGAGGAGACATAAATGAACATAATCAAGGTATCGGAACAATCTGTTGCAAAGAATCCTCACGGTATTGACGTCAGACGTGTATACGACAGTGAACATGCCCTTTCCAGCCACATTACCCTCAAACCCGGTGAGCAACTCATCCGCCACATAACCCCGGTTGATGTTTTTTTCTATGTGCTCTCCGGAACAGGTATCGTTGAAGTTGGAAATGAAGAGCTGGAAGTTACGCAGGATACTGCAATAGAAAGCCCCAGGGATATCCCTCACTGCTGGTACAACAGGAGTGAACGTGACCTTCGGATTCTGGTCGTGAAAGTACCCCGTCCTACGACAGGAACAAAACTTCTGTAAAATCCCCGATTAGATAGTATCCGGGATTTCAAGCACCAGCACTCTGGGCCATGTACTGGGGTCAGGTACCCACGCTACCACTCCGTTATCAGTGATCCTTACAGTCATGAAATCGATATCCGGATCATCTATCTCCAGGGATGCGGTAAAAAGAAGATCACCTTCAAAATTGTACACATTCCAGAAGGGATAACGGTATGCCCCTAATCGGACCCACAGCCTGTCTTCGCTGTCTACACCAAGGTCGGTTACCGCTCTGCGGTAGAGGACAGGATCGAAGGATAATTCCATGCCTGACATCCTTCCTCCACGGCTCCCCATCCGGGTGGAGAACTCCTCAAATTCCGCCTCCTCGTATGCTAGCTCCTCAGGGGTTTTCTCCATCCTGTCGACATTCTCGTCAATCGAAATGAATGTCTCTCCACTCTGATTGTACCCCGTAATCTTTATCGCGTCTGTTCCTGCTTCTGCTATGAATACATGCCCTGCATTATCCGAAGTGAAAATAGGATCTTTATCAGCACCCAGAGGGCCTATTCGCGAAGGGTCGAAAACACGCATTTCTTCTGAATATACAGTGACGGGTTCCGATGAGTTCTCCATTCGGGCTATTGAGTAACCCGTCAGACCAGCCTCACGGTCAAAAGCAGGCAGCATACCTACAAAGGCTGAATCTCCCGCCGTTCTTAAGGTAAAGGGCGGTCTGGGGAAAAATCCGATTATGTTCTCTTTCCAGTTCATGGAATCGTCGAAAACACAAATAGCACCGCCAGACATGTCGGAAATAATGAAATCGTCGTTTCCTAGAACAGCCATGCCCATCGGTCTCTGAAATTCTCCCGGTCCTGTGCCCTGCCTGCCTGCAGAGCAGATGAATTCGCCATCGGATGAAAACTGCCTTACATTCATAGTTGAAAGATCAAGAACCAGAACCTCCCCGTTTTTGTTTTGAAGCGCTTCAACGATCTGGCCGAATACGTAATTGGTGTCACCTAATTCAACTCCAATCGTAAGAGTTGCAGTAAGCTCCAGATGTGCAGCGTTTGTCGGATCACTTTCCTCAGTTACGCTGGTATTCGCATCGGAGCCGCTGCAGGCAAGAGAAACCAGACCGATAATCAGAACCGCTGCCGCTGCTCTATTAAACATGTTTTTCATACAAAACCTTCCTGATGAGTAGATATTCTATGGTTCAGTCAATACTCTGTATTCTATTAATAACCCCTCAGGATTGCGATATCATTGACGGATTGTAACAGTCTGTAACAGACCCGGATTTCTCGGATTTTGAATAATCCATATATTAGGACAAATATATGTTCAATTCTCTTCAAACTAAGGCAGGTTTTCCATGACGGAAGTGAATGTGAAGAAGGAGATAGCAGGCAACATATCGAGAATATCTTCTGAAGGCGCCGATTATGTAGACGCAAGGTATTACCTTGATGACAGTTCTGAAACACTACTGCTGTACGATGGTGATCTTGAGGCCAACGACACCACAGTGGAGAGCGGCATCGGAGTAAGGGTTCTCTGGGGAGGCGCATGGGGTTTTTCAGCCACCAGCGATCCTTCCGGGATTGATGCGTGTTTCGCGAAAGCCGCTGCAAACGCCAGAACAGCTTCCAAGCTTGTCAAAGTTCCCCTTTCAATGGGTGCGGGGGAACCTGTCAAGGGCAGTTATGCGTCCCCTGTAGAGGTTGATCCTTTCTCTGTGAGTCTTCAGGATAAGCTGGCATTTCTCACCAGGCTTGATAATGATCTGAAGGAAGATTTCATCTTAAAGAGAATGGTCTTCGTCAATTTCCAGAAGAAGAAAATTCACTTTCAGAATAGTGATGGTTCCGAAATAAACAAGGATCTTGCCTCTGTTTTCGGGATGATCATGGTCATGGCCCTTGATTCTGATGGTGAGATGCAAAGGCGCAGTATGAGCCTGTATTCAACGGGAGACGGAACTGCCGGCTGGAAAATGATGACCGATCCTTCGCTTTTCTCCGGGCACGCAACAAGAATTAGATCCGAACTGGCGGAACTTATCAAGGCTGAACCCCTGGAATATGGAAAAAGATCTGTGATACTGCTTCCCGGTCAGGGTCATCTTCAGGTTCATGAAACGATCGGCCATCCGCTTGAGCTGGATAGAATTCTCGGATACGAGCTTTCCTACGCCGGAGGTTCCTTTGTCAACCTTGATTCATTCGGTAAACTCAGGTACGGAAGTGATAAGCTGTCTGTAAGTTCATACGGAAGCATCGCGAATTCCCCAGGCTCATTCGGATTCGATGATGAAGGAACCCCTGAACGTGATTATCTCCTTATTGACAGAGGAATCCTTGTCAACGCACTTACATCGAGAGCAATGGTAAACGAAGCAAATGAAAGAGCCGGCAGGGAAGTCTTCGGGCAGAGTGGAGGAGCTGCCCGCGCAACATCTTTCTACAGAGCCCCGATAGACAGAATGACCAATGTAAACATTCTTCCCGGCAACGATGGTTCCGAGGAGGAGATAATAGCATCAACCGAGGATGGTATCGTGGTTGATAACCCCGTCTCCTGGTCAATCGGTTCCAACCGAGAGCATTTTCACTTTGGTTGCGAAATCGCCTGGGAAGTGAAGAACGGAGAAAAGACAAGAGTTCTGAGAAACCCCACATACCAGGGGCATACTCTGGAATTCTACGGATCACTTTCTGCAGTAGGTGATAAATCCACATGGATTGTAGAGCAGGTGAATAACTGTGGGAAAGGTGAACCGAACCAGGTTATGCAGATCGGCCATGGAGTCCCTGTCATTAAATTCGATGATGTGATTACCGGAGAAAGGAAGTAGAAAATGCTGGACGCAAACATCAGGAAGATTCTGATGCAGGTAAGGGATGAAGCTGCCGATGAGGGCATCCAGGCAACACTTCAACTGCATCATGAGAAAAGTCATCTCATGCGGATTGGCAACAATTCGGTTTCACTGAACACTTCAGAAGATCTAATGAGACTGGATATGGAAGTAACCGAGGGCAGAAAACAGGGAAGCCAGACCTTCCTCGGAGCGATCAAGGACGCGGATACTGTCCGAGGCGTCCTTAATGCAGCGAGGGAAAAAGCAAGAATGGCTTCACCCAAAACATACGATCCCATCCCAGATGAGGTTGAAACATCTATAAGTGAAGACAATCAGTTTGACCTGGATCTTGCAGATATTGATCCAGGTATGAAGGCTGATACCTACCGTGATATCATCGAGAGACTTGGAAGTCAGTTCAATTATTCCGGATCCTGGTCCAGCGGGTTGATGCAGGTGTACCTTCTAACCACCACCAACACGAACGAAGTCTACCACAGGGGCACCGATCAGTTGTTCTCAGTTGTCCTGAAGCATCCTCAGGCCAAATGGGAACTTACACATAACCAGACCGGATGGAGAGCCTCGGATTTTTCAATTGATAAAACAATAGATACTCTCAGTAAGCTGATACCTGTCTACGAAGAAAATGATGGTTTCAAGGTTGAACCCGGAGAATACACCGTTATCTTTGGATCCAATGCTGTGGCGGAGATACTTGGTATGGCCGTATATACCGGCCTGGGTGGAAGAGGCTGGGAGGAAAAACAGAGCTGGACTACGAAATACAAGATTGGTGAGAAAATCCTCGGAGATAAGATCTCCATTGTAGATGATCCTACAAACCCGGAAACTTTCAAGTTTGGATTCGACATGTGCGGTCGTAAGCGGGATATCTTCCCGCTGGTGGAGGATGGAAACCTTATGAATCTTATGTACGATTCAG
>JAGLOY010000022.1 GCA_023138735.1 Candidatus Aegiribacteria sp.
ATGCCAAAATTCAAGATCCGACCCCGCCTTGCTGTTAAGATGTTAGACCCGGCCCCTATCCTAGCGTACGCGGGTTATCACTCTGGATATGTCCTTGAAGACTATCAGGAGGAAGATAACCAGTATGATTATCATACCGGTCTGCTGGAGTAACTGAACATTCCTTTTCGAAATGGGTTTTCCCCTGATACCCTCTATGACAAGGATGACAACGTGCCCCCCGTCAAGGACAGGAATCGGAAGTAGATTGAATATCATTATAGCCAGGGATATACTTGCAATGGTATAGAGATAACTGGGTAATCCAGCCCGGGCCTGCTGCCCCAGGGTTTCGGCAACATAAATGGGTCCTCCCGAACTCTCGGCCAGTTCTGCAGGTTTCTGAAACAGCCTGAAAAGTGTGGTGCATACAAAGATGGTACCCTCACCTGCGGATTTTACACCAGCAGTAATGGCTTTGAAAATTGGAAGCCTGACCCTCTCCACAGGCAGCAGAACGGCAACACCTGTCAGTATCCTGCCGTCGTACTCTCTGGGAGTTACAAAAGCTGTATCAATGATGCCGTTTCTGGTGAACTCGATTGCCAGCTCCTGGGTATCGCCTGTCACTACTGACTGAAAATCGTGCCAGATGGCAACAGGCTTTCCATCGATGGCGATAATGCTGTCCCCGGCTCTTAGTCCGGATTCGTAAGCGGGAAAGCCTATCATGGCTTCACCAATTACTGCAGGTATCAGAGCCTGAAAAGGAACAGTATCCACCGGCAGGGAATAATTTCTCTCGAGTGTTCCAGCAGATGTCCCTACGGTCATTGTTCCGGGAGTAACGGAATACATCATGCCCAGCATCTCATAATAATCTGCAACGGGATAACCGTTCACCGAGAGGACAGTATCTCCGACTCCCAGACCGAGCGGGTTATCAGCGTTGCCTACAACGGCAGGAGCAATATCTATATCCCACCCTACAATGCCGAATATGGTTATAAGTATCACCGCGGTGAGCACAAGGTTAGCGAATGGACCCGCAAGAGCTACAAGAACTCTCCGGAACCAGGAGACATCCGTAGCGGGTTCACCAGTAGTGCCGAGATTTACCCTGCAGTATCCACCGAGGGGTATCACTCCTATGCAGTATTCCGTTCCGCCAATTTTTCTTTTAAAAATATGCGGGGGAAAGCCAAGGGAAAAGCGTGGAACTTCCAGACCAAGTGCCTTGGACATGAGAAGGTGTCCCATCTCGTGAAATAACACGATCACACCAAGTCCGAATACTATGGCAACAATGCTCAGCATAGCTTTCTTACAATCCTTTCGGCTTGAATTCGCGAATCTCTGTCTGCTCTCATAACGGTCTGGAAATCACTTATTTCCAGTGCCTCATGCCCGGTAAGCACCTCTTCGATTACGATGGCTATATCTCCGAAGCTGATCCTGCGGTCAAGAAATGCCGCAACTGCGACTTCATCCGCAGCGTTCGCTGCAGCCGGCCAGGATTTTCCATCCTGTCCAGCGCGTACAACCATATCGAATGCGGGATACCTCCGCCCGTCAAGCTCGCTGAACTCCAGTGTCCCCCAGTCAAGCGGGCAGTCATCGGATATCAGTCCAAGTTCTCGGTTGGGATACTGCAGGGCGTACTGAAGGGGTATCTTCATATCCGGTTTACCCATAAGAGCTTTCCAGGAACCATCCGCAAGCCTTACTAAAGAATGAACAATGCTCTGCGGGTGCAGGACCACATCAATCTGTAACCCTTCGAACAGCCATCGTGCTTCTATAACCTCGAAGGCTTTATTCACCATAGTAGCCGAGTCAACAGTTATTCTGGCACCCATATCCCAGGTTGGGTGATTGAGAATATCATCGACACCAGCCGTCTGTAATTTTTCAACAGGGATATCCCGAGCGGATCCTCCGCTAGCCGTCAGTGTAATGCTCCTTACAGGGTGTGTTTCCAGATTCAGGCATCTGAATATCGTGCTGTGCTCGCTGTCAACAGGTATGATTCCGCCGCACCGGATGTGATCGCGAAGCAAAGAACCGCCTACAACAAGGCTTTCCTTGTTAGCCAGGGCAAGTGTAATGCCTCTGTCCCTGCAGATAAGGCTGGCCTGCAGGCCTGCGCTTCCAACAATTGCGTTGAGAACCATGTCAGCACCGTCAATAGCTTTATGAAGAATCTCCTGACCGGTTATTATACCATCAGGGCATTCTCCACCTGGTGACGCGATCGCGGTCACTGAAGGAGCGTACTGCACCCTCTGCCTGAGCAGAAGATCAAGGTTGCTGTTGCATAGTAATGAATGAAGTTCAAGTTCAGGGTTTGCATGTATGATCTCAAGAGCCTGGGTTCCTATCGAGCCGGTACTTCCGAGAACTGCCACCTTCCTCGTCATATCAGCACTCCTGTGAATGCAAAGATGAACAGTAGAGCCCAGACAACTGGAACTACGGCGAGAATGCTGTCGAATCTGTCAAGAAACCCTCCGTGCCCGGGAAGAAATGACCCTGAATCTTTAATCCCTGCATCTCTCTTCAGCGCAGACTCCAGCAAGTCTCCTATGACGGCAGCAATGCCTCCGGCTGCACCTATCATCAGCATAGTGAACAGAGGAAACCCGGCTCCGACAGAACCTGCAAGAACAGCACCGCCAATTGCACCTGCTATACCGGCGAAAAAACCCTCCCAGGATTTGGCCGGGCTGATGGAGGGTGCCATTTTGTGCCGTCCGAAAGCACTCCCCGCGAAGTAAGCCAGGGAATCCCCCAGCCAGCAGATCAGCAGAGGGACAAACATGATCCAGGGTGATTGGAAATCCAGCCTCAGCCTTGCCAGCAGACCGAAGCCCAGGGCAAGCGCGACTGACATACCTGTGATTCCGGCGGTTTTCATACGTGCATTTGTAATCCCGTCGCTAAATATCCATACCGCTCCAGTAATCGCACCGGGGAGCAGGATCACAACTATCGAGATAGCCGGGTCAAGAAGAGCGACAGCAACAGTTGATCCTGCTACCATTGCAGCATATACCGTTTTCATTGACATACTGGAACCCGGCCTGAACAGAGTAACCGCTTCAGTCGCGCAGAGGGCTGCAATAAGCGCGAAAAATGCAGTTGTCAGGTAAGGTATATCAAGAAACGCGACTGCCGCGAACAGCCCGATACCTGGAACGGCTACCGCCACTCTGATTGCCAGGGAACTGAATGATTTCATCGGTCGGAATCTAAATCGCCGAATCGTCTTCGTCTTGATCTGTAATCCTCGAAAGCTTCCTCAAGATGTACCCTTCTGAAATCAGGCCAGAGAACATCTGTGAAGTACAGTTCCGAATAGGCAGATTCCCACAGAAGAAAATTTGACAGTCTCTGCTCACCGCTGGTTCGTATGATGATATCCGGATCGGGTACGTCCGGAAGATACATGCAGGATGTAATGGTATCCTCACTGATATCGGAGGCTTTCATTGATCCAGCTTCGATATCCCTGGCGATCTTTATAGTTGCATCGGTTATCTCGGCTCTGCCACCGTAGCTCAGAGCAAGAATGAGGTGCAGGCCTTCGTTGGAGCTGGTCCTATTCATCGCATTCCGCAGCTCATTCAGCGGCCCACGAGGCAGATCATCAAGCCGACCGGTAGCTCTGATTCTGACACGGTTTCTGTCAAGATCGTCAATATTGCGCTTTATGAAGCTTTTCAAAAGGGCCATTATGAAGATGACCTCGGCTTTTGGTCTCTTCCAGTTTTCGGTTGAGAAGGCATACAGGGTCAGGTATTCTACACCCACTTCACCGCAGTATTCAACGGCATCGTGAATGGCATTCTCCGCTGCCTTATGACCCTCGATCCGTTTCAGACCGTGAGATCTTGCCCAGCGACCGTTGCCATCCATGATTATTCCCACATGGGTAAGATGGTTGTCAGAATTCAATACCGTCAGACCTCTAGTATTTCGGCTTCTTTTGATTCGAGGTATTTGTCGATTTCGGTGATAGCCTCATTTGCGGCATCCTGGATACCGCTGAGGGTTTTATACTCCTCATCCTCAGTGATTTCACTTGCTTTGCTGGCCTTGTGAAGTTCGTCATTGCCGCCTCTTCTGATATTTCTTATCGCAGTTCGTCCGGATTCAGCAAGTTTTTTTACGTGCCGGCTGAGTTCCTTTCTGCGATCATCGGACAGCTTGGGAACGGGGATTCTTACAACAGGTCCATCTGCAGAAGCCCTGAGGCCCAGATCCGATTTCTGTATGGCACGAACAATCGCATCTGATGTTGAGGGATCGAAGGGCTGTATTACGATAAGCCTGGGTTCCGGCGCCGATATTCCGGCTACCTGTTTTAAAGGATGCATCCCCCCCCAGCACTCGACACGGATATTGTCCAGAAGAGCTGGACTTGCCTTACCGGTCCTGATTACAGCCATCTCCCTTGCGGTGTTCTCAACAGCCTTTTTCATTCTGCTCTTCTGATCGCTCAGAATCTGATCAATCATAGCTCATTCCCCCTATCAGGCTTCCGATTGAAGGGTCTTTGAATACCCTGAGGATATTTTTCGGATCCCATATATTGAAAACACTAATAGGAAGCCCTGCATCTCGACAAATGGCGATTGCGGCAGCGTCCATCACCTTCAGATCAAGCCTGAGCGCTTCATCGTATGTTAATGTTTCAAATCGCAGTGCTTCAGGGTTTTGCGCAGGGTCCGAATCGTATACTCCATTAACCTTCGTACCCTTGAGTAACCTTGTGCATCCTGTCTGCACTGCTCTGAGTGCAGCCGCGGTGTCCGTAGTGAGGCACGGGTTTCCTGTTCCCCCTGCATATATGACAACGTAGTCACGGCTGAGGTATTCCTCGGCTTTCTCGGGGGAAAAGGTTTCAAAAATGCCTTCAACTGGTATGGATGAAAGCACAGTGGCTCTGCCACCGCGCTTCCTTATCGCATCTCTGAATGCAAGGCCGTTGATGAGTGTTGCCAGCATTCCCATCTGGTCTCCGGTGATCCGATCGATCGATATCTGATCCCTTCCCCGTATAAAATTGCCTCCGCCCGTAACTATTCCAACACTGCATCCGGCGGCAGCAAGATCCAGAACGGCTTCCGCAAATTCTCCTGTGATATCAGGATCTATTCCATGACCGGTTTCGCCCGCAAGAACCTCTCCGCTTAGTTTGAGAAGTACACGCTTACTCCCGGTCCGGTCATCCTCTTTCATCAGTTACCTATTGAAAACCTTGCAAACTTACGTATTACTATATTTTCTCGAAGCTTTCCTATAAGATCGGTAAGCGCATCCTTAACGGTTCCAACATCCGGATCATCAGACCATTCCTGATCAAGCAGACAAGTATCCGAATAGAATTTTTCCAGCCGGCCAGTTATTATCTTCTCGATAATTTCAGCCGGTTTGCCCGAGCCTTCCAGCTGGGCGAGGAGTACATTTCTCTCTGCTTCGATATCTTCCTTCGGCAAATCATCCCGGGATACGACAATTGGAGGGTAAGCTGCGATATGCAAGGCAATTTTCTTTGCGAAATCCTGGAAATCCTCTGTCTTAGCGACAAAATCCGTTTCGCAGTTCACCTCAACAAGAATTCCAAGCTTTCCCGGGGGATGGATATACGATACTACAAGACCTTCATCCGCATCTCTTGATGCTTTCTTGGATGCTACTTTTATACCTTTCTCGCGGAGGATTGTGATGGCTTTCTCCATATCGCCACCACTTTCGTCAAGTGCTTTCTTGCAGTCCAGCATGCCTGCTCCGGTAGCTTTTCTGAGCTGCTTCAGATCATCAAGATTGATAGCCATTATTCACCTGATTCCTTTCCCGCTTCGGCAGTATCCACTTTTTCAGCAGGGCTTTCCGGTGTGGTATTCTGAGCAGCTTCAGTATCTGCAGCTGTTTCCTCTGTTTTCTGTGCAGAAGCTTCCTCGTCTGTAACTGTCTTTGCTGTTTTCTTAGCAGTGGTTTTCTTAGCTGTAGCTTTCTTAGCTGTAGTTTTCTTAGCTGTGGTTTTCTTAGCAGGTTTACTTGGAGCCGGTTTCTTCTCGGTCTTCTCGGAAGCTTTCTTTGTGGTTTTCTTTACTGGTTTCGCTGGCTTCGGGCTTTCTGTTTTCTCTTTGCCGGCATTATCGCTTTTTTCTTCCGATGCAGCTTCCTTCGGCTTTTCCGCTGCCGGTTCTTTAGTCATCTCTTCTAATGCTAAGGCATCCGCAGCTTCCGAAGTAGCTCCTTCAGCACCAAGAAGCGCGTAATCCGCCAGAGTTCCCACAATCATGGATATGGATTTAATGGCATCGTCGTTGCCGGGGATGGGATAATCGACTTCTGTCGGATCGCAGTTCGTATCTACTATGCCTATGCAGGGAATTTTCAGATTTCTTGCTTCCCTGACAGCTATCTGTTCCTTCTTGATATCCACAACAATGATTACTCCGGGGAGTTTTTTCATGTGGCGAATACCTGTGAGATCCTTCTCAAGCTTTTCTCTGTGCCTTTTCTTCCTGAGAATTTCCTTCTTAGTGAGGCTTGAGGGGTACCCATCCTTCTCAGCTAATTCAAGCTCGATCAGTGTTTGTATACCCTTTGAAATAGTTCTGAAGTTCGTAAGCATTCCACCCATCCAGCGCTCGGTAACGTAATACTGACCGCATCTGATAGCATGCTCTTTCAGGCACTCTCTTCCCTGCTTCTTCGTGGCCACAAATAGAACGCTTTTTCCTGATGCAACGGTTTTCGCAACCAGGTTTGCAGCATCTTCCAGCAATTCTCGTGACTTCTTGAGATCAATGATATGTATACCGTTGCGAGCCATGAAGATATAGCTCTTCATTTTTGGGTTCCATCGGCTCTTCTGATGACCGAAATGTATTCCGGCCTCAAGCATTTCCTTCATGGTAGGTATTTGCATGGATTGTTCCTTTCGGTTATCCTCCGGCCGGCTTGATCGAACCCATTTCCATTTTCATATGGAAACACCGGGGTTTATCACCACCAGCCGTGTGTATTGAACGCACACTATACAGAGAGTGCGCAATTATTCTATCTCTTGGAGAACTGGAATCTCTTTCTTGCTTTGGGCTGTCCGTATTTCTTTCGCTCAACGATTCTCGGATCACGCCTGAGCATACCCTCAGCTTTCAGGGCAGGTCGGAAATCGGGATTAACTTCCACCAGGGCTCTTGCTATTCCAAGTCTGATGGCTCCAGCCTGTCCGGTTATTCCTCCACCGCGAACATTGACTTTAACATCATATTCCTTTGAAACTCCAGCAATCTCCAGAGGTTCAAGGGCATGCTCCAACTGCCATAGATCACAGAAATACTCCTTGGGATCCCTATGATTGATCTGGACCTGACCTTTTCCGGCTTTCAGATAACATCTTGCTGTAGCTCTTTTTCGTCTGCCAACACCTATATGCTGTTTCATCTCACCACCCCCGGCCGCTAGATTTCCAGAACCTGCGGGTTCTGTGCCGCATGCGTATGTTCGTTTCCAGCGAATATTTTTAACTTTTTCAATTGTTTTCTAGCTATTCTGTTCTTAGGCATCATACCCCGAACAGCTTTTCTGAGAATCCTGTCTGGATGCTTCTCCAGCATTACCTTCATACTTGTAGTTTTTCTTCCACCGGGGTACCCCGTATGGCGTCCATACTCCTTCTGATCGAGCTTCCTGCCTGTGAAATTCAATTTCTCTACGTTTGTCACTACAACAAAATCACCGGTATCGATATGAGGAGTGTATACCGGCTTGTTTTTGCCCTGCAGGATCATGGCGATCCGGGAAGCCAATCTCCCGGGAGAATATCCGGTAGCATCAATCTGCCACCATTCCCTCTCTATCTCTCCGGTTTTGGCCGTATATGTCTTCACTTTTCTGAACCTCCACTACGAATCATGCTTAATCATTCCAGCAATCCGTGAGATGGATATATATGGAATACAACTATTTACCGAGGCAGCTCTACGTAAATCGAAAGCTGCACCAACCCTTTAATCTCAGTAATCGACTATCTCTGCAACGCATCAGGAATCATCGACTAAGAGAATACTGAAGGGAACCGCTAAACTGTTAGAATTTATACAGAAAGTCAAGGTCAGAACTGATGCTGATCCTCCAGAATCCCCGTAACCTCATCGAGGAGTTCCCATCTTCTTGCGGAATTGTAAGTCACCGCGGCTCTCGAGCCGCCGTAAATATTGCCCCCGTAGAAAGATAATCCAAGCCACCCCAGCAGCACCGAAGTGGTTGTATTACCCTCATTCAGTGATTCAACGAACAGCCAGACCAGTGCTCCATTCACGCCCAATGCGATTATTCCATCGGTATAATGGCCGCAGATCATCTGTCCTGAACCTGGGAGAAGAGCGCTGGAAACCCCACACCATAACGGGCTGCGCTGGGAAAGGTATTGTCCTTCGGCAACCTTAGCGGCAAGGCTTGCGGAAACAGAGGAGAACGGGCTTCCAGTTAAGGATATCATGCTGAGCTCCTCGGCTGAAGCTTCCCAGTTACCCATCCTGGCATTGATAAGACTCGCCATTATACCGGCTCTCGCTATTATTTCAGTATCTTCGGATGTTGCAGCAGCGTCCGCAAACAGCTCTCGTGCATAACCGAGATTTCCGGATTCTTCGAGTACCGACCCGGCACCCATCATAGCACTGGCTCTAAGTTCAGTATCAGAGAGATTCCTGTGAAGAAATGTATAGAGAGAGAAAGCATCTTCCTCTCGTCCGAGTTCCTGCCAGCACCGGGCCAGGCGAAGAGAGACCAGGGGACACGCCAGAGTATCCTCATCGTATGCGTAGATAATCCTGAGGTATTCCACAGAAGCCAGACCGTATTCACCGTGACCGTAAAGGTAATCAGCAAAACCCTCATCAGTATCATGACTCGGAAACACGGTCAGAATGGCAGCAAGAATCGTCCCCAGCATATCACTTCCTCTCCAGGATTCAGCGGATCTGCGAGTCTGTTTCCTTCGGCAGTTCTGTAGTCCCCGTACCTCAGGGCAGCAGAAGTGCACCTGGTCCATCGCTCAAGGGCTATCATCAGGCCTAATACAGGTCCCTGCGATTGAACAGCATCCTGACCGTAATGGGAACAACTTGGGTAATATACGCACCTTCTGGCGAGAAGGTCTCTGAATAGTCCTCTGTACTGAATGAACAGAATATCGGAAAGACTGTTCTCCGGAGCAGTTGAATACTGCGCAGCCGCAGGCAGGAGAATTATCAGAATAATTAACAGAAACTTCAAGAGAATCCCTTCCTGCAGACATCAGCCAGATTGTCAAGAGAACAGGCTTTCACACCCCCGGTGCTGAAAATAGAAAGAATGTCATCGTTCCAGACAGCTGGAACAACCCAGAGGCTGTAACCCATTCTAAGGGCAGCTGCCGATCTTCCCACAAGAGACATGGCTCTTTTTTCAGGCGGTATCCTTCTGGAAAACGACTGGGGAGATATTCCGATACCATCTCTGTAGAACGGGATCAGCATGGTAATCCCGGGCCATGGCATCAGTCTGAGTGAGCGACTGAATCCGTGTTCGCGCAGAACGCTCCATGTATAACCATAGATATTTCTGGACTTCCGGGAAGACAGTTTAGAGTTCAGTTTGAGATAACACTCTCCGGGATCAAACGATCCGGTACGCAGAATCTCAACCATCTCCTCAGGGAGATGTTCGGGAAGAGCTGTTTCTGTACCGGCTATTCTTCGACCCAGTTCCGTCCAGAAGTATCGATACCATCTGTTCTTCAATCCGTATGTTCCTCCGAATCCCGAAAAACCTCATCCATGACCCTGCTGATCAGGTCATACTGAAAACCCCTCCTTTGTAGATAACTCTTTGCTCTGCGCAGCCCCGCTTGCCGCTCAAGGTAACCGTACCTTTTCTTAACAGTCTTCACTAGGATTCGACACAAGTCATGTTCATCACGTTCTGCAAGAACATCATCCGTGATGCTCTCGGAAATGCCACGCTTCTTCAGCTCCATTTGAATCCTGAAATTCCCCATAGGTGAATTCCCCGAATGACTGCGGACGTATATTGAAGCGTAGCGTCTATCATCAACCAGACCACACCGGAGTGCCCACTGGAGCATATCGTCAGCTACCATTTCAAGGTATTTTCTGCCGATAAGATAGGACCTTAGCTGATGCGCTGTACGCTCGGAGAAGGATAGGTACCTTTCCGCATCAATGCGAGCGAAAGGCAGCTGTTCTCGAAAAGCAGCTTCTTCGATCTCAACGGTTTCAACTATTGAACCGGTATGCAGTTCCATGGCAGTGATACTCTTTACCGGTAGCAGCCAAGAGCCTTCCGCTGCGATCACAAGCCGCCACCCTTTTCTGACACTGCAGATCTCCTCAACGGAAAGCTCAGTTATTCCTTCTCCTCCTGCTTCTTCGGAGAGGCGCTGCCCGATCCGGGTATCTCCAGTATCCTCCTGATCTCTGCTTCAAGTTCATCAGCGATATTCGCGTTTTCCAGAAGGAATTGCCTGCTCTTTTCTCGGCCCTGACCCAGCTGAGTATCTCCCATGGAATACCATGTGCCCCTGCGCGTAACCAGATCGTTATCCAGGCCGAGGTCGATAAGTTCACCCTCCCGGGAAATGCCGTAGCCGTGAAGTATATCGCACTCTACGTTTCTGAACGGAGGGGCAAGCTTGTTCTTGACCACTTTAATCCTCGTCCGGCTTCCAATTATCTGATCTCCCTCTTTAATCGAGGCGATGCGCCGTACATCAAGCCGCACGCTGCTGTAGAACTTCAGGGCTCTTCCCCCGGTAGTCGTTTCGGGATTTCCGAACATAACCCCTATCTTCATTCGGATCTGGTTAATGAAAATTACAGCACATTTTGATTGTGAAACGATACCTGTGAGCTTCCGCAGAGCCTGGGACATCAGACGTGCCTGAAGACCCATATGACTATCACCCATTTCACCCTCTATTTCAGCCCTTGGAACCAGGGCTGCTACCGAATCTATTACGATGACATCGACCGCATTACTTCTAACAAGCATCTCCGTGATCTCAAGAGCCTGTTCTCCGTTGGATGGCTGGGATACAAGAAGAGCATCGATATTCACTCCCAGTTTCTCCGAATAAACAGGATCAAGTGCATGCTCGGCATCAATAAAAGCAACCTCTCCACCCAATTTCTGAGCGCTGGCAATAATGTGCAGCGCAAGTGTTGTCTTGCCCGATGCCTCCGCCCCGTATATCTCGGTAATCCTTCCCCTTGGAATGCCTCCTATACCAAGAGCCGAGTCAAGCGCGATAGAACCGGTGGGTATAATTGCGACCTTCATATGAGTGTTCTCTCCCAGCCTCATGATGGCTCCCTGACCGAACTGTTTCTGAATCTGATGGAAAGCAGCTTTAAGCGCTTTTTCCTTTTCACCGGAACCGGTCTTTTTTTCAGCCATTGAATCAACCTTTCAACTTAGTGTAAATCGTATCTTTCAATGAACGTATACTCCGAGCCACCGGAGGTCAATCTACTGTTAATGACAACCGCTTCTTCAAACAATCCCCTTGTTTCACACGGTGGGTCAAGATTCGGCAGGGGCGTCGAATTTCTTCGTCTTGCAAATGTCAGATGCGGAACGAACCTATTCACACACTTTTGCCCCTTTTCATCAGGGATCCTGCCAAGTTCACAGGCCATCCTGGAAACCTCCTCCGGAAAACTCCCTCCAAGCCAGAATACCGAGGGTGATTCTCTTTTCCCGAACGAGCCGATACTGTCAAGAGAGAATTCAAGGGGTCCCGGATGCCAGGATGATAGAAGACCACATATCCTGTCGACTTCGTTTTGGCGGATATCACCAAAAAACCGAAGCGTAAGATGCATATTGTCTCCCCGGATCCATTTAAGCGAAGGATAGCGCGCTTTCAGAGGTTTCTGCCAGTCTGTAATCTCACTTCTCACCCGTAGCGGCAACTCCAGGGCGGCAAATATCCTCACTTCACCTCTTTCTCCAGAAGCCCGCACAACTTTGCAAGAAGATAGTCAGCCGCCTTCCTTCTGACCACATCTCTGCCTCCCTGGAACCTTTTCATTTCTGCGGATACTGACTGGCTGCTGCAGACAGCCATCCATACCGTGCCCACCGGTTTCTCCGATGAGCCGCCATCGGGACCTGCGATTCCGGTGACTGAAATCGAAATATCACTTCCGGTTAGCTTTCTTATACCTGCGGCCATTGCCAGAGCAGTTTCCCTGCTTACAGCTCCTTCCTCTTCAATCAGAGAGGAGGGAATATTTAGAATGGTTGTCTTTAAAGTGTTTGAATATGCTGTTACGGAGCCAATGAACCATGCTGAGGATCCGGGCAGAGAAGTCAGAAGCATTCCAACCATTCCACCTGTGCAGGATTCCGCTGCTGACAGTGTTATCCCTTCTTCCAGCATAATGTTTCCTATACGCTTTACAAGTTCTATTTCAGAGAGCTCCATGGATCACACTTCCGAGTAGAATAACAATTGCCGCCATAATACCTGCTGCAACATCATCGAGGAGTATCCCTGCGGCAGATTTCATCCTGTCAAAGAAAGAAACAGGCCATGGCTTGATAATATCAAAAATCCTGAAGAGCACGAAGGCTGCGGAAATACCGAAAATTCCCCAGCCTGATGGAACAGCCATACATGCTATCCAGCACCCGGCAAATTCATCAATCACAACTTCTGATGGATCCCCGCCCCACTTTTTCCTCCCTGCACTGCAGCCCCAGTAGCCGAGAAGGAGGAAACATACGCACAGTACACTGTTAATAACTATTGTCTGCCTGAGCGCCAGAAAGAGCCCGGCAGAAACGATGCTGCCGGCAGTTCCAGGGGCAATCGGGATGTAGCCGGCGCCAAAAACTGTAGCTATGACTGTCCCTGGGGATAGCTCAGAATTCTTCACAGGCCAAGCCTTTTAAGTACTGACCTGTTGCGCCAGAAGTAATCCACTCCTGAGATGATGGTCAGAAGGACGGCGATAACCAGAAGGATGTCAGCTGAGAAGAGGAGGAGATTCCTTCCAATGGAAAAATCAATACCGCTGCCCTGGAGGAAAGCAGCCCTTCCTGTACTGCCTAGTACGGAGAATAACAGAAAGCCGAACATTGAAAGCATCTGTGAGGATGTTTTGTATTTGCCCATGCGCGATGGGAGAATAAGCACCCCTGCATAGGCTGCGATGGATCTGAGTCCAGTAACCAGAAGTTCCCTTCCTATAATAAGATATAAAGCCCAGGCTGGAACAAGATCTATCTGATTCAGACCAATGAGCGCAAGAGCAACCAGCAATTTGTCAGCCAGGGGATCAAGAAACTTACCAAGATTGGTGATCCATCCGTACTTTCTTGCGAGATATCCATCGTAAAGATCGGTAAGTGAGGCTATTGAAAACACCACAAGAGCAGCTATCCTTGATTCCTGCCTGTTGTCAATCAGAAGGATCATGAACAGCGGGCTTAACAGTATTCTGATTATAGTCAGACGGTTTGGCCAGTTCAATTGCACTTTTTCAGACTTTCTGTCGTCCCGCAAAGGCCTGGCTCAGTGTCAGGGAATCGGCAAATTCAACAGAGGCACCGGGAGGAAGTCCCCTGGCAAGCCTGGTTACCATTACCTGGCGCGTTTCCAGGATTCTGGCAATGTACGTAGACGTAGCCTCTCCGTCAGCGGTCGAGTCAAGTGCTAGTATAACTTCATCAACGTCGAATCTGTCGATCATTTTTCTTAAAGCATCAATTCCCAGTTGATCGGGACCAACTCCGTCAAGTGGCGCGAGGAATCCGTGAAGCACAAAGTATTTACCTCTGT
>JAGLOY010000023.1 GCA_023138735.1 Candidatus Aegiribacteria sp.
AGCTGTATCGAACCATCCCTGAACCAGTGTTCAGGCAGAAGTCCCAGGTATGGGTGCCTGGTGAACCTTCGGCCGATCAGAACCAGGATTTTTCGTTCGCTTCTGTTTCTTATCAGTCTTCCCGCAGCCTGAATTACACGTACAATTCCCGGAATTGCCCACGTATGCATAAAGGCATCCCACCCGCGATGGGAATAACTTTCTGAAAGAAGTTTCATGCGGAGGTTCAGCCCTGGAAGCGAAGGTCCGATGATGATCGCTCCAAGAAGATTCTCCGAGCGGAGGTCTATGCCTTCCGAAAAGACTCCTCCGGAGACGGTTAGAACAAGCTGATTCTCCGATTCGATGCGTTCGATGAATCCTGCTCTGTCTTCACGACTCATTCCCCGAGTCTGTATGAGAAGCGGTACAGAACTATCCTTAAGGTAATCAGCGATAAGTTCAAGGTAGACGTAAGAGGGGAAAAAGATAAGCCAAGTACCAGGCATTGCGGAGTAGATCTCAGTTATTCTGCGAGAAAGAAGGGATGCTGATAGCTTTCTGCTTTTGTATCTGGTATCTATTTCTGTGTTTATCCATACTCCGAGATTCTCCCTCGGGAAAGGCCAGGCGATCTTCCTTGAAACGGTCTTGTTGTTATCCGGGAAGCCCAGAATGTATCTGAAATGCTCGAAGGGAGTCAGTGTGGCTGAAAAAGCTATTGAGCTGTGACAGCTTTCAAGCCTTTCCCGCAGGAATAGAGATGGATCGGTGCAGAACCACTGCAGTATATGATCATCATTCTCTCTGCGGATAAGCAGGTGGAACCTATTGTCTGAAACTCCGGATATCTTCGAGAAATCAATTATCGCTTTGAACATCTCCCGCAGTGATTCGGGAGGATCACGCAATTCGAATATCTGCCGTATCCAGCTGTCGGTGTGGAGAGGAATTTCGGTATCAGGTGGAAGTTCAATCTCATTTTCTCCCGAATTTTCAAGAAGGATCATCCATTCCCTGAAACCTTCTTTCCAGGGGTGGAGAAGCTTCCTCCTCTTAACCGGGCAGTTTACATCACCAAGAAGCTCCTCTATCCAGGAGAGTTTGATCTCAGGAGAATAGTAGTCCCTCGCCCTTGAAGGAAGGTTCGCAGCCTCATCTATAAGAAGGCTGCACATCTCTGCAGTATTTCCTTCAAGGAAGAAACGTTTCAGAAAAACGTGAGGATCGAATACGTAGTTGTAGTCACAGATCACAATATCGCACTGAGTGGCCAGACAAAGCCCCAGCTCGAATGCGCATACTCCCGCATGCTCTGCGCTTTTCATCAGGGCGTCCGGACCGATTATCTGCAGATCAAGAAGTTCCTTCATAATCCCTGTTTTATGTATTTTATCGCTGAAATCCGCGGCATAGGGGCAATCGTCCGGGAAGCATCGGGGTCTGCCTCTGTGGCAGACTTCCGATCTGGCGGTTATGAAGATTCCCCTCATCGGAACCCCTTTATCGATGATTATCCTGAGTGTCTCGTGGACTATTAACTTGTGTGTGTTCTTGGCAGTAAGGAAGAAAAGCGTAAGTCTTTCAGGGAAGGTTTGCAGGATTGCGCCTGTGAGAACCGCAGCTGTCTTTCCAGTGCCGGTAGGCGCCTGCATCATGAGATATCCCTTACTTTCAATGCAGTTGCTGACATCGCTCAGAATTTCCTGCTGCCCCGGCCTCGGTGAATCGTACGGGAAGCGGAATTCGCCCAGAGCGGAAATCTGAATATTCTTTCTGGTATCTTCAGCCATCAGGGATTCCGCTGTGTAGCTGAGATGATCCTGCCATGACCTTTCAAGTTCATGATCAGATAGATCAATCGGGAAGTAGTGAGCCTCCGGCTCACTGCTGTCCATTGAAAGAAAAACCAGGCTGGAGCTGATGGAAGCAGGGGACATATCCCGCTCTGAAGAGAGAGCAATAGTATAGAAGTAAAGCTGAAGTGCATTATTTCTTCGACTTCGGATAGGGTTGGTAAAATCCGGTTTTCCATCTATGGTTTTAACTTCAAGGATATCCAGGGCATTATCCGATTCAAGTAGCAGATCAAGCCTTCCCCTGATTCTGAACATGATACCCATGACTTCGAGATCAAGATTGACGGATACTTCCATCTGCCAGCCATTCCTGACCATTGTTCGCTGAAATGCTGAATGGACCCTCTGCCTTGCTCCGATGCTGAGAGGATTGCTGGAGGGTACCAGGGAATCCGGCAGCCACCCGAAATTCAGGAGGTCCCCAATGCCAGTTGTAAACGTTTTTGTTTCGGGGTCGTATCCGGTAATCATACGTTTACTATAAGCAATAGAGAAGGTGCTGTCACTACAAAAAACCCGCTCCGCCGAGTGCGGAGCGGGAATCATGTCTCTTTTTTCTGAGATCAGTTAATAAGCACGATCTTATGTATTCCTCCGGTTCCATCACTTGCGGAATACTTCACCATATATATTCCCGCAGGCGCCGGAACGCCGCTGCACGTACCGTTCCATATGAACTCGTGCGAGCCTTCGATTAGCTCACCCGAATGGAGGGTTTCTACAGCTCTGCCGAAAAGATCATAAATGGTCAGCTCGAAGTTACCCGAACCTGAGATGGTCACCGGGATGATCATCGACTGACCCGGATTGGGGAATGGTGTCCCGGCACTGAACAGTGTGGCACCGGATCCTTCCGCTATTCCAACGTAGTATATGATTCCATCTTCTGGAAGAGTGTTGTGGGCGGTAACCATCCAAGGGATTTGATTAATGGTTCCGATGGGGTCAAATACCAGCGTTACAGTCCCGGTGGAATCGGTAAGACCCGTGGCGTAAAGGCTGTCAGCATCACTGCGAAGGCAGACAAGGGCTCCATACACCGGACCCTTATCAGGCGTGGAAACCTGGAAAAGAGCCTCACTTGAGCCGGAAGGAAGTGAAGCGGGAGGTATGACATTCAGCTCCACCGGAACTTCAGTCCTCATGTCCATGGTTGGATCGCCGAAGACCATGAAAAGGTCCCATTCATCCTCGGCGTACTGCTCCCAGCCACTGCTTGTATACGGGTTGAAGGGGGCAGAGACCTGCATCTCAAGTTTGCCGTTCATCATCATCTGTCCGGCAAGGTAACCTCCCGAAGGATTGGTGTAGCTGAAAGGAGGTGAGACGAAATCATCGTTGAAGCTCATGTAGCATCCGTAAACCATGTAATCGTTGAAATAACTGTAGGATAAATCGCATGCAGCGACCACGGCCGTGGCCCCGCCTTCCATTCGTGCAAAGGACTCGGCGAAGCAGAGGTTCTGGTAGAATTGTCCAGTAAGGCAGTTGAAGCTGAATACAATGGGAGCCTCCATACCGTTGGTCAGGCTGGCAAGATTCGCTGTGTGGAACGACGGATCAGCCCAGCCGGAGACACTTCCATGGTCCCGGTGCTGTACAATGAAGACACCGTCGTTAATGGAATTAATAATATCTGTTGTGGTTCCATCGAATGTTATCTCAGGGGGAACCATTTCTCCATTCGAGGGAAGGTTGGAGTTGTAATAATAGGGAGGTTGAGCGGTTGCGTTTGTAACGTAGACCCTTGTTGCGGTTTTACCATAGATGTCCTCATAGGTGTCATGTACGGTTTCGCATGTGTAAAGGAACCACCTGTTGGAGACGGTTCCGGATACCTCCAGCATACCCGCGCAGAGGACAGTATTCCAGAAATCGGTATCCATGATCGGGTCGAACTGCCATTTCAGCTGCTTTTCCTCGATATTGGGATAAAAATCCGTTGGTGTGGCGAATCTTCCGTGATAGATGTCAGCCATGTAATCGCTTCCATCAACACAGACGAACCTGTTATCACTCCACATCCCGGTGGGTGCATTGTATGCTGTCAGTTCCGG
>JAGLOY010000024.1 GCA_023138735.1 Candidatus Aegiribacteria sp.
GGGATCCGGAGAAATCTATTGTCCTATTGTCCGGATTACAGAAACAGATTACTGCAGAATAGTCTTGATGCCTCCCCAAGTTGTTTGTTCCAGAGCTGTGTAGAAGTTGGCGTAAACTTCAATCAAGGCGGTGGCCTCCAACCAACCCTGGTCGGGTATCCACATATTATTCCACCAGGACCAGCTATCGACGCCGTTGAACGGGATTTGGCCGCAGTATTGGGTGACGTCGTAGCCGAAGCAGAAGAAGTTTCCGGCGGGAATGATAATGTTCTCGGAGGATACATCCACGTAGGTGTATATAAACGGGGGCATCGAGGGACCTGGATCTACAGGTGTGTAGGGTCCGTGGTAATCGCATGTGGTGACATCGCCGGAAGGGGCCACAAGGCCACCAACGTCTGTCCAGACAAGCCAGCCGTAGGAGCCCGATGGGCCCCCGCAGCAGGGGAATGCAATGGTCGTGAGAATCAGATCGAATCCCGTGTTGTTCTCAACGCTTGTGATGACCCACGGGTTCCAGGGAATAGTAACCATAGTGTTTACCGTACCCATAGCCCCGCCGGAGCTCCATTCAAAGTCCTCAGCCATTACGGTAAATGTAAAGGTTAAGAGAAAAAGTGATACTGTCTTCATGTCCTACTCCTTTCGTGTGATTCCATCCTCCAATATATATCAATATCTCCGTTGGACAGAAGGTCGGTATTTCGGGAAGAACACAAATCAGAGCCGGTGTCACAAGACCGATGGTCATAATTTAAGAACAGTAAGGTCTAACATCTAGTGACCCGAAAACTGCAGTCTTTCCTACAGTCAGCAGTATTAGGAAATACTTATTTTCTGTCAGCTGCCCAGAAGCACTTTGATCGAGGCGAATGTGCCTGACTCGAGTTTCATGTTACCCTCAAGCATGAACTGATAGCGCATACTGCTTAGAAAACCCGTCTCTCCATTAGGAACAGCAGATTTAAGCCTCATGGGTATTCCTGGATTGTCAAAGAAATAGTTGCGCACACTTCCTGATCCGCTTTCCCATGTTACTTCCAACACAAGACTCTCTTCTCCATTGTACCAGAATGGTGCATCCAGATCAATGTAAAACCAGTCATCTGTCCCCTCAGCAACGATGATGTAATCACTATGGTGAACAAGAGTTCTTGTACCAGTGACATAATTATCCATGAAGTTGGTGCTAAGCATTTCTGCAGGGCAGTACCCCATATAGATGTTAAAATCGTTGAATGAGGCCGTGGGAGTACCTCCCGTACCTCTGTGCCATCCAATAGATGTGACTTCGATTGCATTGCCGACCTCATCAGCAGTAGCTACCACCTGGTAGCGAAGACCACTACTTCAACTGGCGCAGAAAGGATCCATTCCGGATGTTTCAGCTGTTCCAACAATTATCCCCGAAAAGCTCAAACCTGCGAGAAACAGCAGTGCTGCAAGTGCTTTCATTTTTCCTCCATTTGATAGTAATTTATAGCAATGTAGCGAGTTATATGTTATACAGAGACACCTCTGGCAAGTAATTTAAAGAATCATGCTTCTGAAGAGGTACAAATTTGTTCGCTTAACGATGAGGATATTCCTTTCACTCTGATACTGACATCGGGTTTCGGGAGCTTTGAAATGGATGAGAGATGTGCTGAGTTTCTGAAAGGCTCCATTGGAAAATCCGTTGGTATTTCAGGAAGAACACAGATCAGAGCCGGTGTCACAAGACCGATGGTCATCGTATAACCGTAGTCAGGTCTCTGCACCCTCGCCCCGGATAAGTTTAGGAAAAGTCTGCCGAGGATCGAGGTATCTGCTACTCAGGGGCAGTATGAGAACTGTTTATCTTGTACCAGTGAAACAGCTCCATGTCTTCGGGAATATCGTCCCCATGGGTTCCATTCCCCGTATTCGGATCGGTGTGCGCTCCGTGATCAGGTGCGAATACAAGAGCATAGCTTTTCCCTCTCCATGCTTCTCGGGCGGATAGAGCCAGCTCTCGGAAACTGCTCACATGACGCTTAACTGCACTCAGTGCCTCTTCGGAAAAGGGCTGAGTCCTGTGAAGGATGTCATCGTATTCCTGCTGATAGCAGACGATAACATCGCACCTGTCCTCCAGCATCAGCTCCTTAGTACGGTTTGTTGTATCCGAATCGAGCCCTTCGGAATAGTAGCCCATCTCTCTTCCACGGAAGATAAGATCCATACTGCTTTCCCTCACCGCGACTATTGCAGGTATTCGGCCCGATCGAATCAGCGTGTCGAACAGCGTATCGCATTGCAGTACCGGTTTCTCGTATTGCCTGATACCGTGCTTTTCGGGCTTTGCACCCGAAAACATGGAAGCGAAGCAGACAGGTGTTTTCGACGGCATTACTGATTGAACTGGAATCTCAACCTTACAGATTCTCCGTATTGCGGAGAACTCATTCTCGCATACGCTTGCCAGATGCTTACCGATGGCATCTGGAGCAAAAATCAAGCACCTTTCAGCTGCCCTGCCATTCAGTACTTCATATGTTTCCCGGAGAACGGGGGCAGGTACAGGGGAGACGGCCAGGGAAGGTGGTTCGATTCCGAGAATATGCGCAACGGCAGAAGCTAATGAGCAAATTGAATCGATATTCTTCTGCATTATACCGCCATCGAGTGTAAGTAATTCGCTTTATGATCTGACAGGGATGATTATATGCTGTTCATCAGGATTAGGCAACGAAATCCGATACGTTATCGAAGGTCAGTCTTCCCATAAGGGCAGATGTATACGCACAGACCGCAGAGAACCGGGCAGTCAAGTTCCTTCTCCTTGCCTCTGGTGTATTCCGAACACCTGCCTGTGTCGAATCGAAGGTCTCGATGTTCTCCCTTGCGGTATGGTCTGCCGGTAAATGCTTCAGCGGGACATATATCAACACACTGCTTGCACTCCCCGCACCCCTGCTCAGTTGCGCTTCCGGTTGCCTTGAGGGGTGCATCAGTTAGAACGGTTGCCCATCGTACCCTGGGTCCTGCCCCGGGAGTTATCAGCAGGCAGCTCTTTCCGATCCACCCAAGCCCTGCAAGATGAGCCGCCATCTTGTGTGAGAATGCTCCGTACATACGCTTAGAATCCACCGTCTCGGAAGCTGGTACCGCCAGTGCCTTTGTACCTGCAGCTTCCAGTATTGTTTCAGCGATTGAAGCAATCCTGTCCAGTTCTGCATTAGTCTCGTCGTAGATGTGTCTATACATGACAGCGATTCGGGTACTGGATCTGCGGTGAAGCTGATCGATAACTGAGTCTGGCAGCCTAATACCTATTGAGACTGCGCGAAGAAGATGTGTGCGAGATTTACTTCCCAGCTCCAGAATGGCTGAATGAGAAGGCTCAATATGGGCAATTCCGCATAAATCAGCACCCTCTCTCAATATTTGATTTCTAAGGTCCTGGAATAATACCATTCCAACTACTTCCGCTTTGTTTTGAGCAATATGACTCTGAGTTAAACGCACTAGAATCAAAGTGAGAGACAGCTCAACACGCCATCGAGAGCTCTGAACGAAGTCGGATCAGTGAATTATTCTCCAACCTCTATCTCAGACACATTATCCTGCCATTGAATGTAATCCGCATCGGATTTACAGACCAGTTCCGGTGTCACAAGACCGACGGTCATCATATAACCACTGATACGATACCAGCCTACTTGCGGTTGAATATCACATAGATGCAGGGTTCCACAACAAGCGTCAGTACGGTTGCTACAAACAATCCCCCGATAACCGTTACCGCCATCGGCGCCCACGTCTCAGCCCCTTCACCAATACCTAGAGCAAGAGGGAACATTGCAAGTATCGTTGTTGCAGCCGTCATGAGAATTGGCCTCATTCTTGTAGTGGAAGCCTCAACTATCGCACTCTTGATATCCTTTCCGGATCTCCGCAGCTGATTTGCATAATCGACCATAACAATACCATTGTTGACCACTATTCCGGCAAGCATCAGCATTCCTATGATCGCCATGACCGACAGAGATGTTGAGGTTACGATCAAGCCCAGTACAACGCCGATAAAGGCAAGGGGCAATGTGAATATTATTATGAAGGGTTCAAGGAATGACTCGAACTGCCCTGCCATAACCATATAGACCAGGAATGCGGCAACTATGATGGCGATTCCCAGGTACATGAAGGTTTCCTTCTGGTCCTCCATCTCGCCACCCATTTCAAATCTGAAGCCGTTTGTATCCATCTCCCTCAACATGTCCGTGACATCCGCTGACACTTCACCGAGAGACCTTCCGGATACATCGCAGGATATCGTAACCATTCTTGCCTGATTCTTCCTTGTGATCGTATTCGATACCACCCTCTGATCAAGGGTACCCATTGATATCAATGGTCTTCCCAGAACAGAGGCGTATTCAAGGTCTTCTCTGGAATCTCTGAGGTTTTCAGGATACCTGACAAAGATATTGAACTCATCATCTCCATCGCGAAAAATACTGGCCCGGGACCCCTGGAAACCGTAC
>JAGLOY010000025.1 GCA_023138735.1 Candidatus Aegiribacteria sp.
GGGATCAGTTCCTGCATTGATGTTCTGGCATCCTTTACACCTTCTATCAGCGACATGGCAATCCTCATCTCCTCGGCCTTTTCGTAGAGCAGGTCCAGATCATCACCATAGAGAGTGATCTCTATCGCCGCGGTTGCGAAGATTGACATACCTCCTTCAGTCGAATACTCGATTCCGGGCATGTTACTCAACACATCTCTTATCCTGTCCTGATACTCGAACATGGATGTGCTCCGCTGACTGGATGAAGTCAATCTTATCCTCACCATTGCTGCGTTGGATCCGCTGGCACCAAAAATCGCCATTACACCTTCTGCATTTCCAACGGTAGTGAACAATGCGACCAGATCTTCGGAAGGAACAATAGTTTTGATAGAATCCTCAAGAGCCCTTACTGCTTCGTTGGTCGTTTCGAGACTTGTACCTATCGGTTCTTCAAGACTCATTATCAGAAAGCCGTCATCGGACTCGGGGAAAAAATCGGAAGGAAGTCTGCCCACAATGACTATGGCCAGAATGAACGCTGCTGCAGTTGAGATAAGAACGACCTTCTTGTGATTTACAGCCCATGAAACAAGTCGATTGTATTGCCTTTCAAATCCGTCTATCATCCAGCCTATTCTGCCGGAAATGCTGCGCGGCTTGAATATCGGCACAAGGTTCTTTGTCCATGATGCAATCAGAGGAACGAGGCTCAATGCCACGAAAAGAGATATCGCCAGACTGAAAGTAATAGTAAGCACCATTTCCTTGAATAGCTGTCCAGCTAAACCAGGCACGAAGAGAATGGGAATGAAGACGGCGAGTGTTGTAAGTGTGGAAGCTGTTATTGCGTTGGATACTTGAATCGCTCCATTAACAGCTGAATCCCTCGGGGATTCACCCATCTCCCTGTGCCGGAAGATGTTCTCGAGAACAACGATTGCATTATCCACCAGCAAACCTATAGCCAGAGCAAGGCCGGCCAGAGATATCATGTTCAGCTGCACATCGGTGAAATGCATTACCGCAAAAGTCACAAATACGGAGATGGGAATAGATATTCCTGCAATGAATGAACTCTTCCATGATCTGAGGAAGAAAAGCAGCACAAGAAAAGCCAGAAAACAGGCCTGAAGGGCTGTTGTTCCAAGGTTGTTGATGGACTGTGCTATGAATTCCGACTGGTCAAAGAGAATAACCGGAGTGAGAGTACTCCCGTAATCTTCCGAAATTTCATCGAGCTGATTACGAATTCTTGCGCACACGTTAACTGTATTGGCATCCGATCTCTTGTTCATATACATCGATATTGAAGGAACTCCGTTGAATCTGACGTGCTGCAGCTCATCGGTCTGACCATCCTGGACCGATGCTACATCCCGGAGCAGGACTGGAGCTCCGGCGTTTACACCTACAACAAGCTGTTCTATCTCCTCGACACTGTGGAAAGCGGATTCAATCCTGATGCTCATATTCATCCCGCCGGCATCGATCCTTCCTGCGGGAGTATTGTTGCGGACAGAACTCAGGGCTCCTACAACCTGAGATATTGTGATTCCCGCATCGGAAAGGGCAGAGGGATTTACTTCAACATTTATCTGTCTCTCACGACCGCCCGTTGTCACGGCGGATCCCACACCATCAAGTCTGCTGAAGAGCGGTTCGATTTCCTCACGAATAAGTGTTCTCAGATCGAAATCGTTAAGAACCTCGCTGCTGAAACCAACGTAAAGAACTGGCTGCATACTTGGATCAAGCGCGAATACAAGTGGATCGGTAGCATCTTCGGGCAGAAGTGCCTCGAACATATCGAGCTGTCTTCTGACATCGGTTTCAGCCTGATTGAGACTGTGTCCCCAGTTGAACTCAGCTGTAACAATGCTGATACCCGCACGCGAAGTAGATGAAACTTTCTTGACATTGGAAACCCTCGCAATTGCCTGCTCAAGGGGATCCGTAACAAGATTCTCCATTTCCTCAGGGCCGGCGCCTTCCATGGAACTCATAACCATTATCATTGGAAAGTCCATGTCCGGATACATATCAACACCAAGCTGGGTGAGACCGAATATTCCAGCACCCAGCATGGCAATGAAGACCATCAGGAAGGCGATACGTCTTTTAACTGATAATTCCGGCAGTCTCATTGAATCACTACTTCCACACTGGCCCCGTCCTGTATCATTGTCTGACCTGCTACAACCAGGGAATCTCCAAAACTAAGCCCGCCTGTTATCTGAACCATACCTTCGCTGGAAATACCAACCTGAACGTCCCTTATTACAGATGCGCCGTTCTCTAAAACTACCACCTGATAGCCTGAATGGGTTCTCCTGAGAGCACTTTCCTGTACGACGATCGAGTTTTCGAACGTTTCTGTAAGAACAGCGACTCTGCCGGCCATCCCGGGTCTGAGCCTGCCTGCGGTTTCATCAAATCTGACCTCTACCGGAACAAGTCCGCTTATCTGATCAACGGTCAATGATGCGGATGTAACCAACCCGGAGAAGGATTCATTATCAAGAGAACTGACGGTTATATAAGCCGGAAGACCGGGCTTCAGATCGAGGAGGTTCTCTTCGGGAAGAAGTATCCTGGCAACAATTACGGAGTTATTGGATATGGAAATCAGCGGAGTGTTCGCGGACGAATTTCCCACGCGGGCCCATATTCTGCCTATTTCACCATCAAAGGGCGCCGTTATCCATGCATTATCCCTGTTTGTCCTCGCCTGAGTGTAACCCGCTCTTGCCTGGCTCAGCTGGGCCTGCGCCGCCTCAACAGACGCACGAGCACCCTCGAGCTGCTGCTCGCTGGCACCTCCAGCTTCGTAGAGTGATTGCATCCTGATGTAATTACTCGAGGCGTTGTCTACGTTAGCCTGTGCTGCGCTTATCCCGGCTACGGCACTGGCTGTACCTGCGCTGGCCTGCTGGTCGGTATTCAATCGTACCAGTTGCTGTCCTGCTGTAACACTGTCACCCTCAGTAACAAGCACTTCTTCAACTTTACCGGGCGATAGAGCGTAGATGAGAGCTTCTTCAAGACCCTCCACTCTTGCGCTGGCGTAGGCGATACTTGAGATATTAGCAGGTTCCACAACCTTTACGCTTACCCGTACCAGAGGTTCCTCTTCATCTATCTGTGGGGGGCCGCATCCTATGGACAGGAATACACCTGCAAGAACTGCCGTAACGGGTATTATCATTCTGTTAATTCTCATTTGAGGTATCCTTCCATTAAACCTGCAGCTCTCATCAGTTCAGCTTCAGCAGTTCTCAAGTTATAAAGAGCGTTAGCGTGGTTGGTTCTGGCAGTTGTAAGAGCCAGAAAGGACTGATCCATTTCCAGACGTGTTATCATGCCGGCCTCGTATGAGATGTTGGCGATGGAGGCTCCTTCAGTAGCCAGTTCTACAGTTGAACGCGTTGCTGTGACGCCCTCTCTGGCAGCCTGGAGATTATTCCAGGCTGATACAAGCGAGAGATCAGTGACCTGCCTGATGCTCCTTGCAGACGCCTCCGAAGCGACCCTTTGAGCTCTGGCGGAGTTGAAGTCAGATATGTCGGAAAAACCGTTGAAAAGAGGTATCTGAAGAGCAATCGAAGCCACCAGATTCCTGTCGTAATCATCTATTTCAAAATCGGTATCGTTTCTTGCCGCAATGTAGGAAAGGTCCGTCTGAAATACCAGCATGGGAAGGAACGAAGCTCTGGCCATATCAACCCCGGCATCACCGACAAGTTCAATGTACTCCGCCGCCTGTAGATCGGGATTGTTTAAGTGCATAGCCGCGCGTGCCTCTTCAAGTGTTTCGGGTATTTTGAAATCCGGTTCAGCATCAAGGCTGCCCTCAATCTGAAAATGTGCATCACTATCCTGCCCCAGAGCTACTGCAAAGCCGGCGTAGGCATTCTCAAGAGCGTTCTGGGCCGCTATCAGACCGGGTATCCTGTTCTCCGCGGCAACGCGGCTCTGAAGAAGCTCAAAGCGTGATATCGTACCAACATCATGTTTCAGTGCTGCGAGTTCGTAACCTGCTTCAGCTATTGCAAGGGCTTCAGCAGAAACGTCCATCATTTCCTGCGCGAGAAGGACTCCGTAGAACGCACGGATAACCTGGACAACTGCGTCCATCTCCGCGGCCCTTGATTGCTGCAATGAAAGTTCCTCTGCTCTTGATGACATGCGTGACCCTGCAGGTCCCTGCGGTACGAAAAGAGGAACAGATACGGAAATCCCGGCAATCGATGAATACTCACTCCCCATCGGGATAGAACCCATACCCGGAATTGTCATTTCCTGGATGTCATAATTCTTTGAAAAAGCAAGCTGACCGTTAACTTGCGGTAAGAACCACAGATCCGCACTCCGGCTTGTCCAAACTGCGCTTTCGTAAGACATCAATGCGGACTGCACATCACCCCTGTTATGCAGCGCGATTTCAACAGCCTCTCCCAATGTGACGGCCCCTGCATTCAGGCTAATCAACAGAGTTATCGCTACCATATATCTCATTTGATTACTTATCCTTTCCGCATGCTGATATTCCGTTGAATATTATATCCACAATCTCTTCAGGATTAATCTCATCATGACAAGGTATTTCATTAAGGATCTTCATACTGAAACCTATAAGAACCGAATTAAGCAGCATCATGACCATCATCCTGTTTGTATCGGCAAGAATTTCACCATTTTCAATGGCTCTATCGAACATCGGATCGATGAACTCCATGCGCATAACGTTGAATTCATCCTGCATCTCTTCAATGAGCAGCCCTATGTTGGGATCAGTAATAATGGACATGAAAGCCTTTGAAATGCCCGGATTCGTTTTTACATACTCAACCCGGAACCGGACATAATTCGTCATGTTCCTCCTGAGGCTGATATCGATATCAAAAATATCCCGATTCAAAGACCTGGCAATACTCAGAAGGTGCCCTGCAAGGGCTTTGTAGTAACCCTCTTTGTTGTTGAAATAATAGTAAATCATCGGCTTTGAAACCCCCGATGATTCCGCTACCTGATCCATGGATATCTGAGAGAAAGTCTTTTCAGACAGCAGTTCAACCCCTGCCTGAAGAAGCTTTTCCCTGTTGTTGTCACTCAAGTTTAACCTCCATATGCAATTCACTTCATGGTTATATATTCTACTTACCGGTAGGTAAATGTCAAGCCTGAGAGCACTATCTGGTTGTTATTTACCATCATACCATACTCCAACCTGCCAGTCATTATAACCTTCTGATCCACTTGGGATGATGTATATTGTATTAGTGAATACCCAGGAAGGGAAATGTATTATGAGTGGTGATCATGAATCCACCTTCAGGAGGATAATCAGGTCGCATTCAGTCAGGTATCCTCTCATAAGATCCTCAGATATCTACAAGCTTATCTACCAGGCTGCGATGGGCAGCGCTCACAGAGTACGATCCATCGATTCCGCTCGAGAGCACTTCAAAGAGGAAATCAGTCGTATTACCTGTGGACCCGCTGAACCCGTGGTTGATATTATTACCCATGACGGCAGTGTTTGCAGGATAAACATTCGACCCTATCTTCAGGCAGGATACAGCCCTGAGAAACTAATCGGGATGTTCGCTCGAACCGCGGAGGAATTTACCGGATCAACTGTACAACTTGAAATGTACTGCTGGTGGATTCTACGGATGAAGGCGGATGGTCTGCTGACAGCAAATATCAAGGATATCGATCAATACCTGACTGAAATGGCAGAGTCGGGCTATCCGGCTGTTCATCATTCATCAGTTTACAGAAATGCGTACTCACCATCGTACAGAGTAATAAAATCCGTATTGATCAGTGAACTGAATCTCATTCAATAGACGATTTCTAATCCAGATGGCCGTTTTCATCAAGTCCCACTCGGTACATCAATGGATTCTGGAATCTCTAACAATGACCTTGCGGATATCCCGCTCCGGTTCATTGATCTGTGAGGCGGTTGTTTCTCGAAAAGGGTTGGAAATTGGATCTATTTTGTGTTCTTTAAAGTTTTTGTGGCTTCCTTAAAGAGAAATTTCTTCTGACGGGATATGATTCGCTTCACATCCATCCATACAAGCCCCTGGGATTTACCGTATGTCCGAAGGAGGTCCTTCTCTCCTGATGTGAGTTTTCCATCCGCAAGAATCATCCGCGCCATGGCTGCAAGTATTTCTCTGGCCTCGGCAAGGCTGCCCGGGGATGGAAGAGAATCCTGTCCGGATTTAACTGTTTCAATTATCTCCCTCAGCTGTTCAGTGGATATTTGTCTCTTCAGGGCAAAGGCTAAGAGATTCTTTTTCTCCTTCTCACTCACTTCCCTATCCGCATACATGGCTTTTACAATCGACAATAGAAGCAGCACTGGTGAAACAAGCGATGAAGGTTCAGTAACAGCTATCGCTCGTGAGGTTGTTATTCTGGGTGCGGAGAAACGCTTCACGGATTCGAGAATCCAGTTCTGACTTCCATCGTTCAGGGGTTTTCCACAGTACTCGCATTCACCGGTGGGACCGCCCTCGTATGGAGCTCCGCAATTGGGACAGTGCGATGACCTTAAGCTCTGATTAACTACAGTTGCCGTCCCGTACTTTCTGACAAGAGTAAAGATTCGCTGTCTTATCTTTTTGCGCCCGATAACACTCACTTTACCATCATCATTCATTCTTGAATCAATGCCCGACCATTTAACGAGAACTTCTATCCTGTCCATGTGATTCATCGAGCCGGGAACGATACTCTGCACTTCAACAGCGCCAACGGCAGCGTCTTTGAAAAAGAGCCAACCCTTCTCAGTCCTGGTTGTGGACAGCTGTTTCTGCAATCCTTCTATGAATGATGGAAGCGTAACTTTCCTCGCATATGAAACATCGTTGGTGAACCATGATTTCGTCAGCCGCCAGAATATTACAGAGGTTCTGTCTTCTATGTGCTGAAGGTTGAATGCCGGGTCCACGATCTCCATGCTCTCAAATCCGGGGATGAGGGACATATCGGATACAATGTTCCATTCCATGGATTGAGTTATCTCGGCAAGCACCCAATCGTACTCGCCACTCGTTAGAACCGAATCACAGTTCTCGCATTTACCCGTGTCATTGAGTTTTATTGAAGCTCCACAGTTTGGACAGAATCCCTCAACAAGACCCTTTCCTTCAAGTGTCTGGACTCCCGGCATCCGGAGGAAGCTCCAGTATTCCGTAAATGGTGATGAGGAGTTCCTGCGTATCCTCTTTCCTGTCTTCAAGTCAACATCAGTATCATCGGCTTTCGCTGTAATTTCTACGTGAATTGTATCGAAGTGGGAATCACTGTAAACACCAACGATATTCATATTCTTAACAGAGATGTTTTCCATCTTATTCCGGTAACCCTCAGCCTTCTGCATTTCAATCTGAAGTCCGAATCGCTCATCGATACCATCTGAGATAAACTGTCTGACAGATGAAAGATCCTGGTTCGACCAGGCTTTCTGAAGGGCTATGAAAGCTGTACTCACGTTCTTGAGAAAGGTCTTCTTCGAGAAACGAGGATCCCTTTGTTTAAGAGCATCCAGAGCATTCTGCATTTCCTGCAGATCCTGCTGTCTTCTGAGTTTATCAGCACGCGAAATGGTGCGTGATTCGTATTCTCCCTTAGCCTTGCCACCGACTAATAACAAAACAACTATGATAAATGCAAAGAAAAAGACGTATTCGCCCCCGGATCTTCCACTACTTCCACCTGAACCGTTGTAACTTCTGCTACTTCCACTTGAGCCGCCATAGCTTCCGCCCCCGCCTCCGCTACCGTAGCTTCCACCTCCGCCAGCTCTTGCATATGCAGGAGATGAGAGAACAAGCAGAATGCTCACAAGTAAGAGAAATACAAAACCTATTCTTATTCCATCGGATTTACTCATGATCACCTTTCTCAAAATACTCCGGGTCATGAGGAGATTATTTCGTAGGCCGGAATCGATGTGAGCACCCGCTCTTCATGCGAAAAATCCTACCCAGCCTCTCCGCCTGCACTAACTGAACTATACTGCCCAACTTGTCTGTACTCAAATGTCCCTTCATGTTATTCAAATATTGGATGGTGTAATCACATCCGAATCAATTTAATCATGAAAATACGGAATCGTATCCAGATTACCGCTGACGGAGACATCCGCAGTACTTATCCATCCCTCACTATCCAACTCAAGTGGCCCATTACTCAGATCAAGGAGATACCAGTCCTCAGTCTTGAGACAATAGCAGCAGCTGAAGTGGAAGGACAGGGAATCAATTTTCGCTAAACATTCATCCAATCCCTGCCAGGAGCTTCGATGTTGCAGGCCCCCTCCTGAGACTCTGGAAATGGTGATTGAACCCAACATGGACAACGTTCCATGACAGGGTGATGTACCGGAGATAGAGGTTGGATGAACTTATCATCGATCAGACTTCTTGGGTGAGATATGTCCTGTTGCTTGATTCTGAGAGACTATCCGCTGTTTTTCCTGTTGACATGGGGTGGTTTCGGTAAGTATGGTCATTTTCAGGCACGAATATTGAGGTATTCAGGAGCGGATGAGTTACTTCAGGAGATGTTACCGGAACTGCGGATAATCCAAATTCCTGTTGTTTCAAGGTATATTTATCGTCGATGAAGTATTAGAATTCTTCCTATCTGCTCAGCGGGTGATATTCAGTTCAACCTTCGAGGAGCAAAATAAGGAGTTATTTATGAACAACACAGTCAGAGGACGAATTCTTCCATCGATGAGAAGTTCAAGCACTGTACTGATCGTCGGAGTGCTTTTTCAACTCCTTATTGTCGTCCTCTTCTACATGAACCTCCATCCTCATATCCTCAGACTTATGCCTGATGACAGCTTCTACTATCTTAAGATCGCGCAGAATATCAGCAGCAACCTGGGAAGTGTATTCAGCCCTGGAGAGCCCACAAACGGCTATCATCCACTTTGGATGGGTATCCTGATCCTTGTCCAGTACAGCCTGCGCCCAGGTAATGAATTCTTCATACTGTCAGTATTACTTCTATCCGTAGCATTTAACGCATTCACCGCACTGATTCTCAGGCGTTTCCTCAAGGTGTTGGGATTCGCCGAAGAACAGCAGACTCTTGGAATTGGGCTCTATCTCTTTCTGCCATGGCTTGTTCTCCTGACACTGAGCGGGTTGGAAACACCACTGTTTTTGATGTGTCTCCTGTTCTTCTTTATCATGCTGCAGAAGGTAATCACTTCAGATAATGAGCGAATCAAGGAGTATGTACTACTTGGTATATCAGCAGGACTGCTATTCCTCTCGAGGACTGATTCCGTTTTCTTTATCGTGACAGGTGCAGTAATACTCCTTTTACGGAAGAGAACGCTAACTGCTCTTCGCAATCTGCTGGTTACCGGTATAGTTACCACCCTTATATCCCTTCCGTGGCTGTTATGGTGTCAGATCCGATTTGGTAGTCCCCTACAATCGTCCGGACTTGCTCTCTCATATTTGAGATGGCACACAATGTACCCTGTTGATACCCTGAAGTACTGGGTACTCAATGCAGGAAGGCTGTTTCACAAGCTGGCAATCATCTTTATGTCTCCGTTTGTCTACCATGCGCAGGACTTCGAAACGATCATCCCCATTTGGTGTGACGTACTTATGTTGTTGATAGCTGCCGGTACAGTCTACTACTTATTGAGAAAACGAAAGGACATAATCCTTCCGGCGTACATCTGGCTCTCTGCAGTGCTTCTGCTCGTTTTTTACACATTTGTCAGGATTGCCTCGGCAGTCTGGCATATGTCGGTATTTGCACTTATCCTGCTACTGATCATTCTAAATATCACCAGGCACATCAGGCATAAATCGTGGACTCTTGGTGCATTTATTCTTACATGTCTGGCAATTAACTTTTACACACTCGGGAACGGCTTCTACTATCCACAGCAGGTAACAGATTTGATAACCCGTGCAGAGTCGATTGGAAACGGATCGGACAGCATTCTGACTGTCGGTACGACTGATGCTGGATACATCGGATATTTCAGCCGACATGTCGTTGTCAATCTCGACGGTGTTGTTAATCAGCGCGCCTTCGAGCATATCAGGGATGGTACATTGGGTGAATACCTATATGAACTCGATCTGGACTTCGTTAATGTGTCACCCGAAAGACTCGAATTCTATTGTAGGAATGGAATCCTGTATCAGTAACCTCTCATGTTACCTGTGATCACGTTCATAAAGTCATGGATTCTTTCATTTAAGGAATTGCTCCAGAGCTGCTTCACGAGCAGGTTAAGGGATTTTAAAAATCCATTGTCCTATTGCTCATAAATTCCCCAGAACGGGAACCGCTCACATACCTCCTGCACTTCACGAAGTTGGTGTAGCCTTTAAATCGGTGAAATCAGCGATGAGCATGTACTAGGAGGTCTGGGTGTGTTCTGGGATGGATATGTGGCTCTATCGGATATGCGGCCCATGGTCCTGACACACCATCTCTGAACGGACTGCAATCCTGTCGCCATTCGTATATGAGTACGCAGAGGCGCCCTATACCGAAGATCAGAAGGATAATTCCAATAATTAACATGCTTGATATCATTCAATAATTGGAATTGAATCGAGATTCCCGCTAACTGAAACATCCGCAGCCCTGATCCATCCCTCACTATCCAACTCAAGTAGCCCATTACTCAGATCAAGGAGATACCAGTCCTCAGTTCGTGAGATGATAGCCGCCGCGCAAGAGGATGGCACAGAATCCACGACTGCTGAGTTGCTGTCCGGTTCGGAATACAGTGGGGAAGTTTCGTAAATCATTGCGTACGCTATTCCAGCCCGAGGTCCCCAGACCACCGGGACACTGCTTAGCTCACCGTCGGTCACATATTGTGCATTGGCCGCAATCCATCTGAGGCGAAAACTGCCGATATTCGCAGCCTGAGCTACTCCCGGATCGAATCCAAGCCAGCCATCAACGGTTCTACCGGATATTACGACTTGATCGCATGGTAAAAGACTGCTCATGAACGTGGCGGAAGAGTCTGGCCTGGTGAAAACGCCAACCGAATCAATGCAGACAAGGATACATTCATTTTCATCAGGAAATTGTGAATACAATATGGAGCCCGAGAACAATGATCCCGCTCCGGAACACATGGACAATATCGAGAATATCAGTACAACAGGCATATTATTCCTTCTTGTCTTACTGTTAACATCATCCCATGTTATGATACAAACGTATTGTATCTGCCGCAACGGAGTAAGTCACCACAGGTGGACCGGAATAACTACGGTTAATCCTGCAACTGATGGATTGGAGTAATGCTATGGGTAAAGGAATCAGAAACAACGATGAACTTAAAACCAGAATGGAATCACTGCTGGAACCGGGCGAGGTTATTCTTGCCTGCGGTATGGGAACCATAGGCGCCCGAACTGTCCTCGTGGCAGCTACAGACATGAGGCTCATTATCGAAAAGGTTACGATTACTTTCAAGACGAAAGAGCTCGAATCCATCATGTACGACAGCCTCGAGGCGATAGAAGGCAGGCAGGGTGAATCGAGTATGCCTGGCTGGGCAAAGATCAATGTCCACAATGCAATCATGAATAAAATCTCAACTTCAATAATGATCAAAAAACCAGGTGAGAAAGTGTTTCATGTTCAGTTCCAACCCATGCCTTTGTTTAAGGGCAACGGAGGGAAAGGGATTGAAGTAGCCCAGGCAGTCACAATGCAGAGACCTGATATGAAAACAACCATAGATATGAAAGAAGAGAGAAAGGATGAGCCGGGGTGTCTTGTCAGGGCTCTTAAATGGGGAGCCTGGGGCGGCATTGGCGGTGCTTTGATCGGGATAGTTGTCACGAGAGAAGTAGGTGGAATTATCGCTTTTCTCGGAGTTGGCTTCTTCCTTGGAGCTGTGATAGCTCCATTCTGGAGAGGTCTGAAAACTCAGATTACAGGAAAAGGCTAAGCAAACCTGAGATTACAGGTTTTCGCACATTTCGACGAATTTTTCCCATATACCCGGGAATTCCTCCAGCGGTCTGCTATCGGGAGTCCTAAGTTCCAGCGTAGCAAATTTAACGTTAACCCGCACATCGGTAAATATCGTTGTCAGATGATCAAGGAAATCAGAAAAATCCTTAACCTCAATACTGTGAAAAGGTCTGCCGCTTTTCAGGTCAACCGCTTCAAGCACAAATTTGACGACATCTTCCAGTATTGATAACGCTCCATTCTCCAAGTTTACATCTGGAAGGCAGCAGCGGCATCTGTCCGTTCGGTTCCAAATTTCTCTTCTGGATTCGGACATTCCGAATTCCTCACTGGAAGCCATTTCGCAGAAAAGCGAATACATCACTGCAAGATCCTCTTTGGATGTAAGTGCTGCATGAAGATGTATTGCAGCGGTACCCTTCATCATATCCGGTCCCCTGGTGTCAACTTTCATGAATCTATCATGCATTCGGGAATACCTCTCCGAAGTAAGCAGAAGGGGAGCAGAATACCTTTGGGGAATGTAATCTGTACCGATGTACCTGATCCCGGTTTCAATTTCTATCAAACTGTTCATAACCCGTATCCAGTCAAGGGTTTCATTGAACTCCGTATTATCCGAAGCTGTCAATGGGGGGCTCAGGTATTCAATCTGTCCGCCGGGTTCAAAAGCAATTCTTCTATCACCTTTCGAATGAACACCCTTATCCAGCCTGTACCCCATACCGGTTAGAAAAGCATACAAAAGGGACATGTCATTTTGATTAAGAATCCGGTCAGGCAGGAACTCGTACTCGAACCCATACGTTCTGGGAAGCGAATTCTGTCTCGCAAGAATGATTTCGAGGAGTTTCTCAGCGTATATTGCTGAAATGCTGTCAATTTTCCCCTGGGATGAACCGGAACTCATGCCACAAACTCCTTCATCCAAAGGCTGAACGTCAGCACAGCAAATATCCTGTCCGCCTCCGATACCAGTGTAGCGGGGCCGATCCCATCAGCAGTTACACTGTTCCAGATCTGCTTTGTCATCTCTGGATCAAGAATACCGGTGCGTTCTATTTCGCCTCCCTGGAATATCTCCCTCACATAATCAGGCAGATTATCCCTCTGAAGAAGCCAGGCAGCCATAGGTATCGTGAAAGGTTTCTTCTCCCTGAAAGCAGTTACAGGACCCACTATACGATGTTTGAGAAGTGATTTCCTGCAGATGTATTTCCCCATTCTTTCCGCCAGGTTCACTTTCATATGCACTGGCAATCCGGATGCGAACTCCGCAAGCCTGTAATCAAGGTAGGGGGTTCTGGTTTCAAGTGAATGACGCATTGAAAGCTTATCAAGCCTTAAAACAACATAATCCGGGAGTCTTGATCTGCATTCCATTGCCAGAAGCTGGTTCAGAGGATGCATACTGCTGTTAACCGCAGGCATGGCGTCCTCTGGGAATGTAATTTCTCCAGTTTCTGATCCAAGCAGTCTGGACAATTCAGATTGATCAAAAAGCAGTTCACTCTGGATAAAACGTTTACCTGGATCAGAAGCCCTGACGGGAATGTAATTCAGCAGCTCGGGAAAATCCCTCAGAAGAAGCTCTATATCTTTTACTGACATGGAGCCGATCTCCTCGGCAGCCATCTCGAGCAGGAATTTCCTGTAGCCTGCGAATACTTCGTCAGCCCCCTCACCGGTCAGGACCACCTTCACATGCCGGGAAGCGAGCCTGCATACCTGATCCGTAGGAAGGATTGTACCCAGTGAGATACAATCCTCGACCGACCTGATAAGCTGGGGAAGATTCTCAAGTGATCGAGGATCGCAGGAGCTGTGTATCAGTTCTGCTCCGCTGAATACCTGTTTCTCTGCGCTCATCAGTGCCCTGACATCATCAAGTTCATTGTAAAGAGGATCATCGAAAGAAACGGTGAACAATTTGATATCCGGCTGGCTGACCGCTGCTAATGAAGCAACTGAAGAAGAATCTATACCGCCGCTGAGAAGGCTGGCAACTTCAACATCGGATCTCATTCTAATTCTGACCGCATCTTCCAGAAGCTGGATAAAGTGATCCTCAGCCTCTCTCCCGCTGGACGTAACACCGTCCCGGCCTGGAAGATACTCCCAGTATCGTCTTATGCTGAAGGATCCGCTTTCAAGGCTGTATTCCAGAAAGGATCCTGGTGGAAGGCGCCGGATATTCTTAAACATTGTTTTTTCACCCGGCACATATCGGTAGGAGAAGTATACTGGAAGTGATTCCTGATCCAGCTCAGATCTTATCATGCCGCCTTCTAAAAGAGGCTTTATTTCGGATGAGAAAAAGAAACCTTCATCGGTACAAGTATAGTAAAGGGGTTTGATACCAAATCTGTCTCTGAAAAGAAGTACCCTTTTCCGCTGAGGATCGAAGACAGCCCCCGCATACATACCATTGAGGCAATCCAGGAATTCTATTCCCTTTTTCCTGTAAAGGTGCAGGGCTACTTCTATATCACCTCTGGTTACAAATTCTTCCGAAGAAACTTCTTTTCGAAGTTCGATATAGTTGTATACCTGACCGTTGCATACAATTGCGCATCCGTCCTTTTTAGATACCACCGGTTGCATCCCGGTATCAAGGTCGAGTATTGCAAGCCTCACGAAACCGAGCCCAACCAGGGTATCATCACTGAGGAACACCTGTTCTCGCTCATCATCGGGACCACGATGCTTCTGAATGGAACCCATTCTTTCAAGTCGGCTTCGAATCTCACCGGAGGAAAGCTGCCGGGAAATAATGCCGCTTATGCCACACATCTGTTCTTTATACCTCCGGTAGGATTTGAGCCAAACTGAAATATAATCCCTTGTCAAGTAGCAGGAATAATAAACAAGAACATTATTAGATGATTCTGAGAACCTTGGCTCCCCTGACATTACCCATGCGAAGTTCCGACAGCGCAAGGTTCGCATCCTCAAGTGGATACTCCTCGATCTCCGGTTGAATCCTCATTTCATCTGCCAAATCAAGAAACCCGGAAATATCCTTTCTGCTCACGTTGGCTACGCTCTTGATCTCCTTCTCCATCCAAAGGTGCTCTGGATAGTTGATTCGAAGAAGATAGTCCCTGTCAGTATCCTCTTTGCGGATAGCGTTGATAACAAGCCTGCCCTCGGGAGCAAGGTTCTTCAAAGCTTCCACAACAGGCTTCCAGGCAGGTGTGGTATCTATGATACTTCGGAGTCTGATCGGGGATTCTGTGGCTGTATCGCCTGCCCATGAAGCACCAAGTTCCATTGCGAATTCCCGTTCACCGGGATTCCTTGCAAAAACGAATACTTCCGTATCTGGATATCTGAATTTCACCATTTTCAGAACAAGATGAGCGGAACCTCCAAAGCCTGTAAGACCAAGGTTGTCTCCGTTCCTGATTCCTGATAACCTGAGCGACCGATAACCGATGGCTCCGGCGCATAGAAGAGGTGCTGCGCCGGTAATACTGAGATAACCGGGAATTGTGAATACGGAACCCTCGGGAACTGAAATGAATTCAGCATATCCCCCATCGGCATCTCTCCCTGTTGCCATGAATTCGCTGCAGAGGTTCTCATTCCCGGCAAGGCAGTATCTGCAGACGCCGCAGGATGAGAAGAACCACCCGACTCCCACCCTTTCTCCGACCTGCCTGGTTTTCACATCATTGCCGGTTCGTGCAATACGACCGACGATTTCATGACCGGGAATCACCGGAAGAGATGGTGGTGCGGTTCGGCCTTCGATCTCATCCAGCTCCGTATGGCAGACTCCGCATGCCAGAACTTCCAGAAGAACCTCATTCGGACCCGGTTCCGGGACGGCTGGATGTTCAAGTAACAGAGGGTTGGGATTCTCCCTGATATCACATAATTCAGTAAGAACCATAGCTTTCAAAATGCACCTTCACGTTCAAATATACCCGGCAGGAAAATCACTCTGCGTTATCCTCGGGACTCGAATTCTGTCTGTCCATTATCTTTTTAATCTGCTTCTCTTCCCATTCCCTGCCCAGCAGGCGTCCCTTGCCAAGGAAAACAGACATGGCGTGAAAAAGCAGACCTATACCCCAGAAGATCGTAACCCAGTAAAACCAGAGATGATGAGGGTTGGTAACCAGATTGATTATTACAATCACTATGTTGATCATCAGGTACGTTAGCAGATTCCTGTAGAAAGACCTTAATTCGTTCACACGGTTACGAGCTTCCTTGTATCTTTCATCCTGTTCGGTCATCGCATCTCCTTAATCTTTAAGGACAGATTATTTGAACTCCGCGGTCAGATCAATATCAGGTTTAACTTTAACAGAATAGATCCCGTTTATCCAATCCCTATTGAACTCCATTAAAGGTACTAATGCTCCTCGAACTGGTTTCTGCGGAAATATCCATGTGTATTTCTTCTCAAGGAATTCCCCGGATATCTCTCCATGGGATTCGGTATGAAATGCTATGGTAAATGTTTTCGGTATACCTGTACCGAAGTTAGAGATAATAGTCGTCCATTTACCTGCAGGACACGGTACTTCTCTTTTTCCAAACAAAGCCATGGTTAGCAATCCCCTCTGGTTCAATTAAGCATTCCCTGACAGAGTGATAGATATAATGAAGATATTTAATCGATGACAGATGAGTATTCGATTTGATCATTGGACTAAGGCAAGGATCGGAGATTCCTGGGGGTGAATGGAATGCTTCTCGAACAGGTTATGGAATTGCGGAAAATCAACTTTCCCGTTATTTTGTATTTGAAGACATCGGAATTCGCTCTGTTAACTTCGTTTCTGACATCGAATACGATGAGTACATCCTTCCGGTGGATTAAGGAATTCCCTTGAATGACTCACGGATGGAAGTACGCGTGGACGAGTTTGGGGTAGTTGCATGGTCACTCGATCCACTCGACGGTTTTCAGAAACTTTACATCTTCAGATGAGGACGGTAATGGGAGTTTGATCAGTAATTTCTTCTTCTGACGCATCGGGCTCTTTTTGTTGCTGGTCTTGTTGGATTTGTTCTTTCACTTGTTCACTTCATTATGAATCGGGAATGGTGGAGAAGCAATATGAAAAACCTGGGGCTGATATTCGATATAAAGCGCTTTTCGATACATGACGGACCTGGAATACGAACCACGGTTTTCTTCAAAGGGTGTCCTCTTTCCTGTGCATGGTGCCACAATCCGGAGAGTATTTCGGCGGAACCTCTCGATGTTTTTCACCCTTCCCTCTGTATTAAGTGCGGCCGGTGTTCCGAAGGGTGTTTTTCAGGGGCTCGGGAGACTGTCGGGCGTTGGATTTCTGCTCCTGAACTGCTTGCCGAGATTGAAAAGGATATACCCTTTTACATGGAATCTGGAGGGGGGGTTACATTTTCAGGGGGAGAGCCGCTTCTGCAGCATGCATTCCTTCGGGAAATACTCTCGCTTTGTGCTGACAGGGGAATAAGTACTGCTGTTGATACATCGGGATATGCTTCATGGAACAGCTTTGAAAGTATTCTGGAGTTTCCCGATTTGATTCTGTTCGATGTGAAGCATATTGATCCGGTGAAACACCTTGAGTATACGGAAGTTGATAACCGCCTGATTCTTTCAAATCTGTCGAAGCTTATTTCTTCAGGATGTAATGTTATTGTAAGGGTACTGGTGGCAAAGGGATTTAATGATGACCGAAAGTCTTTGGATGATATAGCTTCCTATCTTGAGAGGTTTAAGAAATTGAAAAGGGTTGAACCGGTGAAATGCCACGCGTATGCTTCAGTTAAATACACTGATCTGGGGCTTGATCCTGGTGATTTTGTTCCTTCGGAGAAGTCGATGGATCTTTTCAAGGATATTCTTTCTGCAAGGGGGCTGGAAGGTGGATAATCGTGACTGAAAGGGTGCGTCGGTTAAGGGCTGAAAGCCTTTCGGAGGTACCCAGGATTTCAGCGGAGAGGGCATCGCTTTTAACAGACTTTTACCTTTCAGATACTTGTGCCGGATTACCTGTTCCCGAGCAGAGAGCAATGGCGTTCAGCTACATACTTGAGAACAAAACTGTGTACATCGGCGCAGGAGAGCTGATAGCGGGGGAAAAGGGCCCGGCTCCCAAGGCTGTTCCAACCTATCCTGAACTCTGCTGCCATTCATTTGAGGACCTTCGAGTTCTTGATTCCAGGGAGAAGATTCCCTACAGGGTTCCGCCGGAGGTTTTCAGGATTTATGGTGAGAAGATCATTCCCTTTTGGCAGGGCAGGACAATCCGCGAAGAGATACTGTCATCCATGACCTCTTCCTGGCTGGATGCTTATAACGCCGGTGTGTTTACCGAGTTCATGGAGCAGAGGTCACCAGGACATACAGTGCTGGATGACAAGATTTACAATCGTGGTTTCGCTGATTTCATTACTCAGGCTGAGAGTCGCCTTGGTTTGGAGTGCGACCAGCTGAAACAGGCGGAACTTCGGGCGATGATAATCTCCATGAAAGCCGTTATCCGCTTCGCCGAGAGGCACGGGGAAAAGGCTCTGGTGCTGGCGGAGGCACAAACCGATAAAGTTCGTGCCAGTGAGCTTCGGAGGATAGCCTCGACCTGTTTCCATGTTCCCCGGAATGCTCCCCGCACATTTGCTGAAGCTTTGCAGTACTACTGGTTCGTACACCTGGGGATTACACTGGAGCTGAACCCCTGGGACTCGTTCTGCCCGGGGAAGCTGGACCAGCATCTTTTTCCTTTCTTCTCCGCGGAGACTGATGCCGGAACACTTACCCGTGATTCTGCCTTCGAGCTGCTTGAGTGCTTCTGGATTAAGTTCAACAACCAGCCTGCACCGCCTAAGGTTGGTGTTACAGCCGCTGAAAGCAGCACCTACACAGATTTCACTCAGATCAATCTCGGTGGAGTAACCCCGGACGGTTTAGACGGGGTGAATGAGGTTACTTTCCTGCTGCTTGATGTAATAGAGGAGATGAGGCTGCTGCAGCCAAGTTCATCGATTCAGGTAAGCACGCTTAATCCGGATTCATTTGTTCTTCGAGCTGCAGAGATTATCAGAACGGGTTTCGGGCAACCGTCGGTGTTCAATACTGAAATGGTTATTGCGGAGATGTTGCGGCAGGGGAAGACCCTTGCTGACGCAAGGATGGGGGGCACCAGCGGCTGTGTGGAAACCGGGGCATTCGGCAGGGAGAACTACAGCCTCACAGGTTACTTCAACCTGACCAAGATCCTTGAGATTGCACTTCACCGGGGTTTCGACAGGCGCACTGGAAAACAGCTGGGACCATCAATTGAAGGCTTCAACTCCTATGATGAACTTTTCAGCGGATTTGCATCACAGCTTCAACACTTCATCGAGGTGAAGATAGAAGGCAACAGGAAGATTGAGGAGCTGTACAGCAGATATATGCCTGCGCCTTTTCTTTCCTGCATGATAGATGACTGCATTGATAAGGGGCTGGACTACCACAGCGGAGGTGCCCGTTACGACACGTCATACATACAGGGAGTGGGGCTTGGAACCATCACGGATTCTCTCAGTTCACTGAAAACCCACGTGTTCGATGAAAAGACTATTTCTATGGATGAGATGCTTCTTATTCTAAAGAGCGACTTTCAGGGAGAGGAAAGAACCAGGCAGCTTTTCCTTAACCACACGCCCAGGTACGGAAACGATGATGATGCTGCCGACTCGATAATGAAAAGTGTCTTCATGACCTTTTTCAATGCGGTGGACGGGATTCCGAACACAAGAGGTGGGTATTACAGGATAAACATGCTTCCCACAACCTGCCATGTTTACTTCGGTTCTGTCACAGGGGCTACACCGGACGGGAGGCATGCAGGTAAGCCATTGTCCGAGGGAATCAGCCCAGTGCAGGGGGCGGACAGGAAGGGGCCGACTGCCGTGCTCTGCTCGGCTGCCAAGCTTGATCATTCTCTTACGGGGGGAACACTGCTGAACCAGAGGTTCACTCCGGAAATCCTATCTTCCGATGAGGGCATGTCGAAACTTGTTCACCTGATCAGGGCGTATTTCAGAATGGGCGGTCACCATATTCAGTTCAATGTGATTGACTCGGAAACATTGGAGAGAGCAAGGAAGCACCCGGAGGAATTCCGCGACCTTATTGTGCGGGTAGCCGGGTACAGCGACTACTTCTGCGACCTTAGCTCGGCCCTGCAGTCAGAGATAATCTCTCGAACCGCCCATGGAGAATTGTGAGGACTTGTTCTTGAGATTGTAACGAACACCCACTCCCTCGAAGACCACACATGTAAAAATAGCGAGTTGCTTCGAAGGATCACCGCCACCTTTGTGCCGGTTTCAGAACTGCCCGGCAGGGGATCGATCTTCTAACAGGAAACACCTATTTAGCGACAAGGTGGTACCCCGTAGTGGACACTCTTAGAACTCTGGTATCCCGTTAGGGGATGCTCTTAGAGCTTATCTCACTGGTGGGACTCTAGTCTAGCGAGCAACACAGCGAGGGAGATAGATCTTGTTTGGTATAGCTAAATTAGGTATCTTAAATATAGAACAAGTATTTGTTTAGTATTGTACTTAAGCGTTATTAAGAAATGTAATAATGAAGATAGCTATAGTAATTACAGTCTTGGCCGCATCCTGCTTCAGTGTCCTCGCCCAGGATCCTGACACTCTCTGGACAGCTATGCACGGACCCCTCGACCGTAACGATCCTGAGGGTGTTATCCAGTGTCCAGACCTTGGCTTCGTAATCGTCGGCAGTTCGAACTACTATAATGGACCCGCTCAGATATGGATCCTGAAGACAGATACCAGCGGACTGCTTGTATGGGAGAAGCTTCTGGGAGACAGCCTGGGGGATTACGGAGAGGCTGTGCTGAATACAGAGGACGGGTGCTATCACATTTCAGCTATTACATACACTCCCGAGCAGGATGGTGCTAACATAAGCTTCCTGAAACTGAACGATTCAGGGGATATTGTCTGGGAACGGGAATTCAACGAGTTCGAGGAAAACTGGGTGAGAGATTCCCGTAACACATCAGATGGAGGGTTCATAAGTGTCGGTTCATGCGGGAGCTACCTCACCAATATGGATGGACTACTGCTGAAAACGGACTCCACTGGTAACACTGAGTGGTTTAGAACCTTCGATTATGGAGAAGAAGAGTTCTTCGAGGTGGTGGCACAGACTTCGGATGGGGGATACATCATCGGAGGTCGCGAAAAGGTCTTCGGCGGGCAGGCCGACGCCTACATAGTGAAAACAGACTCGAACGGGATCACAGAATGGGAAACTGTTCTCGGTAATGCCGATTACGAGAGACCCAAATCCATATTCCAGACACAGGACGGAGGATACATCGTCCTTGTAACAAAAACGCTATCAACAGACACCAACGTGAGCTGGCTGATCAAACTAGATAGCTACGGTGATGTCGAATGGGACATCCAGTCATCACCTGGTGAACCCGTTGCTTACTCCCTCCTGCTTGCACAGGACGGAGGCTTCCATATGACGGGAATTGGCAGCGGCGAGCTCTGGCTGTGCAAGGTCGACAATCTGGGAGCCATTGAATGGGATACGTCTGTCGGGACGTATGCCTCAACCTTCGGGAAGTTCTTTCAGCAGACAACGGATGAAGGGTTCATAGTTACCTCTAAAGTCCAGCCGGGATCAGGTATGATGGACCTCTGGCTGGTCAGATTCGCTCCCAAAGTCGGGATCAGCGGAGAAGAGGAGCCCAATCCGACAGTGCGGCTTATATCCAATCCTGGAGCGGGAGGTATCAGACTCCTGATAGACGAAGCTCCATTGGACGCGGCAGTCATCGATATCACAGGTAGGGTTATACACAGAATCCAGCAGACGGAACCCACAACTCTGTATGTTCCGCTACCCGCAGGCGTCTATCATATTGTCGATCAGAATCACCCCTACCAGATTCTGCGAGCAGTCGTACTTCCGGAGTAGCAGTCTCCGTCTAAGTGCATCTGGTACCCCGTAGTGGACACTC
>JAGLOY010000026.1 GCA_023138735.1 Candidatus Aegiribacteria sp.
CGGAACGATTCGAACTGAGTGGCAAGAAGAACGTACACAAGGCCTATGGCAAGAAGAACTGCCAGCACCAGGCTTGAGGTGGTGCGGTTCATCTCCTCGATCTCATTACCCTGCCGGAGTTGAACGGGCGCTTCCCAGAGAAGGCTGTCTGCGGCGGCGACCACATCCCTGGATATCCTTGCAAGGTTGCTTCCGGAGCCCTGAACCTGTACGCCCACGGCTCGGTTCCCCTGGTTGTGCTCGATGAAACCGGGAGTCTGCTGGCGATACGGCTCGGTTACGCGGCTGAGCTGAAGAAGTCCCAATGATGTGGGTATTGATCTCGCGAGAAGCGAATCTGTCGGGATTCCCTCCCCGCTTCCGGCAAGAAGAACAACGTCAACTCTCTCATCCTGACGGTAATAAGTGGTTACCTTAACGCCTCTTGATAAACTCTCCACAAAATCGGCTACATCGTTCGCGGTTATTCCGAACAGGTTAAGAAGTTCCTGATCGAGGTCAAGGACCATTTCCGGTTTTCCCGGAAGGTACTGAACATCTGCCGATTCCACTCCGTTATACTGGGAGAGTATAGCCGCGAGACCCTCAGCTGCAGCAAGATCGATAGCGATGTTCTCTCCCTCGAGATAAACTGTGAAGGAACTTCCTCCGCCCAGAATCTCTCCAAGGAGGGACTGCCGTTTTTCAACGGTAATGGAGAAATTGAACGTGGTGTTCCATGCGTCTCTCAGTACCTGCATGGCTCCTGTCGCATCCTCGGGAGAAGGATAGGAAGCAGTCAGAACAGCATCCACTCCTTCCGAGGAGCGGACGCCGCTGCGCCCCGAGACCCAGTCAGCACCGGAAGAAGCTGCCAGACCGGTCACTTCATTGGACAGTTCTATCATCTGAGCCATGGACGTTCCTCTTGGAGCCGAGTAAGAAATCTCCAGCTGGTTCACAGGTGTACTGGGAAGCAGCTGCATGGGAAGCCCCGCGCCGGCCAGCAGTGATAATGCAAAAACTATAAGCACTCCGGACAATACTACCACAGGACGTTTTAGAATCCTCTCCATGAGGCTCACATAGCGTTCCTTCAGCCGGGTTGTCACGTCTTCGCTTTTCTTCAGCTTTTTAATCCTGGCTGTAAGCGCTGGAATGATAGTAACAGCGACCAGAAGGCTGGCAAGAAGAGCAAATCCAACAGCCAGCGCCTGATCACGGAACAGCTGGCTTGTAATACCCTCCATGTAAACCACGGGGAAGAAAACAATTAAGGTAGTCAATGTACTTGCCGTAATAGCCTTGCCGACTTCGGATGTGCCTGATTTGGCAGCGCTTATCGCGCTTTCGCCCTCTTCCCTCCGCCTGAAGATGGCTTCCAGAACTACAACTGCATTATCAACCAGCAATCCTGTTCCAAGAGCAAGACCTCCGAGTGACATGATGTTCAGCGAAACGCCTGATATGAACAGGAAGAACAGCGCGATCGCGATACTCAGTGGAAGTGAAAGACCAAGAACCAGGGGGCTTCTCCAGTCCTTCAGGAAGAAGAAAAGAACCAGGAATGCAAGAAGGCCGCCAAGCAGGAGAGCTTCTATCACCTCACCGATTGATTCCTCAATGAACTCGGCATCGTTCTGGATAACACTGAGCTGCAGAGCTTCGTATTCGTTGTTGAGCTCCTCAATGAGCTCTTCCACTTCCCGGGCGACCTCAACTGTGTTGGACTCGGCCATTTTCCTGACCCGGATGATAAGGCAGCGTTCACCATTGAAACTGGCCCATTCGGTAACCGGCTTCTCGCCAAGGGATACTTCCGCCACATCGCTCAGCAGCAGCGGTGTGTTGCCCCTGTTGCCGATAACTGTATTCTCAACATCGGCAAGGGTGGAGAACTCACCCTCAAGTGAAAGGAAGTACTCCCTCTGTCCATCGCGGACAAGCCCTCCGGCCATGGATACGTTAGCCCCCTGAAGCGCAAGAGCAATCTGCCTGGGGTCAAGGTTCAGCTCTTCAACTACACCTTCGCGGAGCCGCACGAATACAGCCGCTTCAGCTTCTCCCTGGATCTCACAGCCTGCTACACCGGCTGCCTGATCGAGCCTTGTGGTGACAAGTCTCCGAGCAAAATCTGTAACTTCCGTCCAGTCGCTGGATTCCATGGTCATGAGGATTTCCATGAAGGGTCTTCTTGAAGGATCGTAATCTACAATGGTCGGTCTGCCGGCTTCGTCTGGGAGTGACCATCCTGCCACATCCAGCTTCTCCCTTACCTCCAGTCTTGTGAAGTCCATCCTGGCGCCCCAGTCGAACTCCAGTGTGATCCTGCTTCTGTCACCGTAGGACCGCGAGCTGTAGCTCCGCAGTCCGCGGACTCCCGCAACAGCGTTTTCAAGAGGATCGGTTACGAGACGCTCAACCTCGTACGGACTGGATGATGGGTAGGTTGTTTCAATTGTCAGCCTTGGATACTCGACCGATGGCAGAAGATCCACCGGCATCTTCAATACAGCGACTGTTCCTAGAAGGGCTGCAACTATAGAAAGCACCGTAATCGCTACTGGTCTGGAAACGGCATTACTGGTAAGCTTCACCGGGAAATCCCCCGTTCATTCTGATATTTATCGGTTAAAATACACAATGAAGTTAAAAAAAGCAATTTTTCGATGAAACAATCCTGCATATATCTTCATATCAATATGTTACGGAACGTTATGCGAACAATATGCCCTGCCAGAGTACGCGTAAACTGAACGATCACAGAATAATCCTTCAGCCTTATCCTGAAAGTCACAACAAGTTTCATGAACAGCGTCAACCGGATATTGTATTGTTTCTTTAACCTTTCTTCGATATACTTTTACTCAATAATTAAATCAGAAATTCGGAGGATATTCAATGAGAATTTATCTTTGTTTTGCGGCCGCTGTAATTCTGACATTTGCCTGCGGTGGGGAACACGATCCTGTTACTCTTGAAGAAGTACCCGGTATTGAAACTGATACACTCATCGTTACCGATTCCATCGGCGTCCTCATGGGCGACAGCTGTTACATGATAGGCACGATCGCGAAAGCTGAGGCTCTCTCTGATGGAAGATCAGTATTGCTGGATGGAACCAGAGGAACGCTTTCCATATTTGATTCGAATGGGGATTTTGTTTTCTCATTCGGCGGACGGGGTGAAGCGCCAGGAAATTTCAATATGCCAACTCAGATGACAGTTCTTGGAGACGGAAGAATCATCGTATTCGATGCTATGGACAGGGAAGTCTGCTTTTTCTCATCAGAAGGCGAATACCTGGGCAGCAGATCCAATTCCGGGGCCGGAGGTGGAGCATTGGCCATGACTGCAGCAGGTGATTCCTGCTTCGTGGTTTATTCAAGCATTTACAAATTTCTGGATGATACATTTGGAATGGGCTTCGAAGTGGATATATGGGAAGGGATGTATGGGGAACCGGAAGCAATTCTTCTTTCTCATCTTTTCTCTTTCCCTGATGAATCTTACGATTTCAAACCGGGATATGTAACCGTTGCCGGAGGAGATAACAACCGCGTTTATCTCTCAAGAATGTGCAATGATGATTATGAGATAGAGGTATACGACCTCGAAGGCCAAACAGTTGATACAATACGATCCGAATCTGTCAGAGTAAGTCTTGAAGAGATGGTAAGAATCCCTCAGATTCCAATAGTCTCTTTCATGGTCGGTGATGGTGAAGGCAATAATCAGCCTATTTACGGTGACGTACCCGAGTATCTCCCACAGGTTGAAAGAATGGGCGTTGATTCCGCGGGTAATCTATGGGCTCAAAGGGGGACAACGACGCAGAATCTGATGTGGGATGTATTCTCGCCTTCCGGAGAAAAGATCCGCGAAGTGTACTGTAACGCTTTTCCAGATTCAGTACTGGTATACGTTGAAATAAACAGCAACGGCATTGTAGCCTGGGATCCCTGGCCGGAGGACTACCCCAGACTCTACCGCCTTGCATTCAAGTAAAGGAGCAATTAGAATTTAAGCTGCTCAACATGCTGGTTGTCTGCTTATACGGAGTATGATTGTCAAAAGTCGTTTCAATGTGTATTCTTAAGGTCTGAATGGAGTGATGATATGGATATTCAACTATTCAGTCTTGCAGTGCATACACCTGAAGGCTTCAGGTCAATAAATACATTCAATGAGGTACTTCCTTCTTCAACCATAGTTCTATATGCGGAAACAGTTGGGAAGGCTCTTACTTTTCTACGTGCTTATCCGGCCAAGCCCATGGGAGTTATAGTAACACCTGGTGAATCCTTCAGTTCATCACCGGCATCTTCTTGTTTCTGGCATCTTTCAATCCCGGAAAATTACATGTCTGAAGTTAAGATTATCGCTGAACTCTACCTTGACACCTTCGGCTGTGAGAGTATTCCAAAGTCTGACAGTTACGAAGCACTCCAGAGCCGGTTCTCCGATCTTCTTCTGGAAGCGGTCGAGAATAGAAAAAATGAAGATAAACTGAGAAAGAACGAGACCGAATTGAGGAAGATCCAGACGCTGGCCGATGTGGGAAGCTGGAAGTGGAATTTTCAGACCGGGAAAGTGACTCTGTCCACTGAATTATGTCGGATATATTCCATTCCAAAGCAGAAAGAATACTCAGATGTCAACGATTTCATAGATGCCTACACGCATCCTGACGACATCAATGATGTAAGAAAGGCTGCAGAAAGCGCTTTTAAAGGGCAAGGGTCCAAAGCTCTGGTCTTCAGGATTATCAGACCCGACGGTGAGATACGCTGGATTGCCGCTCCAGAACCTGAAATTGTCAGTATGGATGACCAGAACAACCCCGTGGAGATATTCGGTATCCAGCAGGATATAACCGATCAAAAAAAAGCGGAAGATGAGCTTTATCAGAGCGAACATCAGCTTGGCGAAGCGGCTCGGAATATCCCCGGTGTAATATTTCAGTTCTATATCCGCAAAACAGGGGAATACGGCATGGATTTTGTCAGCGGGAACCTTGAAAATATTTTCGGTATCCCGGAGGATACAGAGAACATTTTTGAAAGTTTTGTGCAGGGAATACCCACCCAAAAAGATAAGGATGATTTCTATTCTTCTATCGATGAAGCTGTTACAGCAGTTGAAAACTGGAATTTTGAGACACCGTTTCTCACAATTGCAGGGGATCTGATACATATAAGGGGCATTTCAAAACCAACCCTTCTTAACGATGTCATCCTTTTCAATGGCGTCATGCTTGACGTCACGGAACAGAGGTATGCATCACAGCGCGTAGAGGATCTCAACTCGCTTCTTCTTGCAATCAGGAATGTCAATCAGCTGATCGTACAGGAGACCGGGCTGGAAGGTCTTCTGCAGAATGCATGCGAAACTCTGATAGAAACAAGATCATATCAGGACTGTACTATAATGCTGCTGGATGATGAGCAAACAATCGGAAGAATCTTTCAGGCTGGAACAAAAAGCTATCTCAAAGACGAGCTGGCTTCAGATCCTTTTCCCGAATGTGTCGCTAGGGCAGTTGAAACCGGGAAATATGTTATCATGAATGACCCCGATCAATGCGCTGGCTGCAAACATCTTGGTAAACACGGGAAAAATTTCTATCCGACATTTGTCGCTCCAATGCAATCCGAGCACAGGACCGTCGGCATTCTGTTTGTCGCCCTTTCAAGCGATACTGTACTTGATGCGGAAGAGGGTTCTCTTCTTCAGGAAGTAACGGATGATATAGCTTTCGCCATGGGTAAGCTCGACGCGGAAGCAAAGCTTGTCAAGTCGGAAGAACGGTACCGAAAACTTTTCGATTCCTCCCGTGATGCGATAATGACATTGGAACCGCCTTCATGGAAATTCACATCAGGAAATCCCTCGATACTTGGAATGTTCTGTGTATCATCCGAAGAGGAGTTCACAACTATGGGACCCTGGAATCTCTCTCCCAGATATCAGGCGGACGGGCAATTATCATCTGACAAAGCAAAGCAGATGATCGGTATCGCCATGAGGGAAGGATCCAACTTCTTTGAATGGACCCATCGAAGATTATCGGGAGAAGACTTCCCGGCAATCGTACTACTGACCCGGGTTGTTATGCAGGATAATACTTTCCTTCAGGCTACGGTAAGAGACATTACAGACCGCAAGAAAGCAGACCTGGAACTCAATCATCTCAGGAATTACCTGGCAAATATCATCGATTCGATGCCCAGTGTTCTTATAGGAGTAAGCACAAAAAATAAAATAACTCTATGGAATTCAGAAGCTGAAAACAGGTCTGGTTTGAATGCCGGGGAGGCATTCGGCAGGAAACTTAGCGATGTGATCCCATGGCTGAGTGAATACTCTTCTTTGATCTCAGAGAGCATTTCCACAAGGAAAGTGAAGTACAAAGCCAGGCAGAATACTTCCAGTGAGGATGAAAACCGATATGAGGACCTGACTGTATATCCTCTTATAGCTAACGATGTTGAGGGTGCCGTTCTCAGGATTGACGATGTTACGGAGCGTGTCCGTCTTGAGGAAATGATGATACAGTCGGAGAAAATGCTTTCCGTTGGCGGACTTGCCGCCGGTATGGCTCATGAAATTAACAATCCTCTTGCTGGTATGATGCAGAATGCAGAGGTCATTCTCAGAAGACTAACAGACGATCTGCCTGACAATGACAGGATTGCTGCTGAAGTCGGAACAACAATGGAAACAATCAGGAATTTCCTTGAAAAAAGGAGCATTCTTCATCAACTTCGACTGATCCATTATTCAGGCAAAAGAGCTGCCACAATAGTACAGAATATGCTGAGTTTCGCAAGGAAGAGTGAATCAAAACCCTCTTTCTTCGATGTAGCGGAACTCCTGGATAAAACTATAGAGCTTGCCCAGAATGATTACGACCTGAAAAAGAAGTACGATTTCAGGTATATAGAGATCAAGAGGGAATACGATAAGTCAGTGCCGATGATTCTCTGCGAGAGAAGCAAGATTCAACAGGTATTCCTCAATATCCTTCGTAACGGAACTGAAGCAATGTGGAAATCAAAATCCAGAACAGGCAAACCCAAAAAGCCCCGTTTCATTCTTAAAATAACTGCTGAAGACGATTATGTGGTTATTGAAATACAGGACAATGGTCCCGGGATTCCTGCGGATATCCGAAAACGAATCTTCGAACCCTTCTATACAACAAAGGAAGTAGGAGTAGGAACCGGGCTCGGGCTTTCCGTTTCATACTATATTATCACAGAGGGTCATGGCGGAGAACTTGAAGTGAAATCCGTACCGGGAAGACATACAAGATTCATTATCAGATTGCCCATAGGTTCAGATGAGTCATAAAGGATTAGTACTGGTAATAGACGATGAGGAAGCCATTAGAACCAGCTTTAAATTATACCTTGAAGACAGCGGTTATGAGGTTCTCCTCGCGGAAAATGGTCGGCAGGGGATTAAGCTGTTCGACCGCAAAGAACCGCAATGCGTACTTGTCGATCTGAGAATGCCTGAAGTGAGCGGGCATGAAGTGATTAAGCATATCAAGAACTCAGGCAGGAATATCCCATCGATAGTCATATCCGGAACAGATGTTCTTGAAGATGCAATAAAATCCCTTCGCATAGGCGCATGGGATTACATGACCAAACCGGTTATGGACATGGCGGGGCTGCTTCACAGAGTGGAAGAAACCATTGAGAAATCCCGGCTTATAAATCAGAACCTTATGTACCATGAACATCTGGAAACTCTGGTGCAGGAACGTACCGAGGAACTGGAGATAACCAACACTGCCCTGGCCAGAGCAATATACAATACTGTGGTAATACTTACCCAGACTATCGAAGCAAAGGACCCGTATACCAGGGGACATTCTCTCCGGGTAAGTGAATACAGCGTTGCAATCGGAAAAAAGCTTGGGCTTGATAAGCACAGCATTAAGGTACTCCGGCTTGGAAGCCTTCTGCACGATATAGGTAAAATAGGTGTAGCTCGGGCAGTGCTGAATAAACCGGGAAAGCTCTCAACAGAGGAATATGACAGAATAAAGGAGCATATCAAGATTGGTGAGCAGATCCTGCAGAATGTTGAGTATTTCAAACCGATTCTTCCGCTTATCAGCAATCACCACAGATGGTACGATGGAAATGGCTACCCCGAAATGAAAGAGGGATCGGATCTACTTCTTGAATCGGAAATACTTTCCGTTGCCGATGTATACGATGCTCTAACATCTGACAGGCCATACAGAGACGCCATGAGTACAGAGACAGCGCTTTCTGAGCTGAAAAGTATAAGCGGTACACAGCTATCTCCGAGAATTGTGAACGTTTTCATAGATGAAGAGATCTACCGTATTGAACATAAGCAGGATATCGGGATCGATTTTGAACACGTACCAAGTGAGATATAATGTATGAGGATGTGAAAAACAGCACGGACGCCTATTCAAGTGAACCGACGAGTGTACTGATCATTGATGACGATGAATCCATCCGTGTAAGCCTGAAATTCCATTTTGAAGATTGTGGATATACAACCTACTCGGTTGAAACAGCGGAAGAAGCGCTGGATCTGATGGAGAACGAGCTGATAAACTCTGTAATAGTCGATCTCAGATTACCGGGAATTGATGGGATTGAATTTATCAGACAGGCTTCAAAGAAATGGCCTGATGCCAGTTACGTTATCTATACAGGTTCTCCTATTGCGAGTATTCCTGATGATATCCTTTCAATCAGTTCGGTCTCGTCGAAACTGTTCTTCAAACCAATCGACAATCTGTTTGAACTGAGTAACGAGATTAACAGGTTAACCAGTAAATCCTGATGAAATATTAACCTGTCCTGCCCAGCTACAGCAGTTCACTCCTTCATGGTCGCGGTCCAGACGGAGTAGGCGATAGCACTTCCTCCGAACACACCCGCCCCAATCCACGGCCATGCAGCACCACCATCGGATGTGGCACCAATAGCCGCAAATACCGCCGCTATTAACAGGAAGATGATGTCGAGGATGGTTGCTTTCGCCCATTTGCCTACAGGTGCCTCACCTGAAAGCACTTCCTGGCGACTTGCATCTACCAGTACGTTGTAATCCTTACCGCTAAAGCTGTATACGAGCTCCCATATGGGAAGGTAAACGAGATCAACACCCTGAACATCTATAGTTGTATCAATGTCGGTGACCTTTGTAGCCTTACTCTCGGCTTGAGCCTGATGCAGTTCAATGATCCTGTTCCTGGCGGACGATTCGGCCCTGTCCTGTATGATCTGCCCGTTGATTATGTGCTCGTGCATATTGGCTTTCTTCAGCTCATCGATGGAAAAATCCATCTTACCCTCAAGAAGATTCTTATTGGGGGCTCTTTTCGAGCCTCCAAACCTGAAGATGAACTTTCCCCAGTCCGGGAATACACACTGCTTACCAGGTTCAATATTCCGAATTCCCCAGAATTCCGAAGTATCCTCCCTGGCGTATACAGGCCATGTGTAATCCTCCGTGATCCGTCCCGAAACAGGTTCCCAGAATTCCTTTGTTGCCTTGTTCTTACCGGAACCGACTGTTTTCGTCCTTTTCTGCATACCGCTCCAGCGGGTATTGCCAGTGCATCTGACTATCCAGTAAGGAAGAACCCTGGCTTCCGTCTTTCTCCAGGTTACTTTGTTGGGAAGATCCTTCGACTTGTAAAATCCCTTTTTAAGCCATCCAGAAGCGATACCGATAGCTTCATCGCGCCCGACTTTTGGGGGGAGAAGAAAATGCGACTCAACAGTTACAATGTTGTCGTAACCGGCAAGCATCGTTGTGGTTCCGCAATACTCACAGGTTATAACAGCTTCACCCTCCATGTATGCGAGTGGTGCGCCGCAGTTACTGCAGCTTATTTCATGGATTTCAGGTTTGGAATCGTCTGCAGTAACGCTCTGTGCAGGTGTCTCAACCGGTTCTCCGGCAGCTTCTGCCTGAGATTCTCCCTGAGGTTCACCTTGAGATTCCGGGGCAGGATCGGGTCCATCAACGATATCTTCAGGCATTTCATTCCTCCAAATCTGAGTACTGTAAACTCAATAGAATCATTAAGAAGAACCGTAATTCGATAATCGAAGATAATGAAAATCATTCACTCGACCATATCAAGTGATTGCGATTGCGCGTTCGGTTCAAGGGGATTCCAAGGAACGACTTGTAATGCAGATGCTGAAAGAGTAGTGTATGAATTCTTCAGTTAATTGATTGGGAACCGATTCAAAACCTTGGGAGGGGAAATGAATATTGAAGCCATCAGAGATGCGAAATCCAGGGGTCTTCTGGATTACACTATTGAAGAAGCACTTGATAGGATGAATTCCGGACCGGAGAAAGGTGAACTGGCGGAGCTCTACAGCATCTGCTCCGATGTGATGTTCGTGAAGGGGCAGTATACGGATGCTGTATTCTACGGAGAGAAGTGCATAGAAACTGATCCAGACAGCAGTTCCGGATATTCGAACCTCGGCTGGGCGGAGTACTGGCTGGGAAGGAACGAAGAAGCTGTAGCTCACCTCGAGCGGGCCGCTGAGCTGGCCCCGGATAATGCTGTAATTCATTACCGTCTCGGCAGTGTATACAGCAACGCCTTCGGAAAAAGACCGGAGGCAGTGAAGGAATTCACCAAAGCTGTAGAGATCAACCCAAAGTACGCGCTGGCATGGCAGCAGCGCGGTATATGCTTCTTTCAGCTGCAAAAACACACTGAAGCCGAATCGGATTACAGGAAAGCCGCAGAATTGGGGGATTCCTATTCAGCTTATTGCCTGAACAATAACGGTTCACTGATTGAGACTCCAGGAGAAAAAGTAGCCTTTGGACGCGACTGCTGGATCCAGAAGGATACTCAAACCGCTGTTGACTACTTCAAGAATGCCCTTGAACAGGGCTTTGATACTTCAGAGAAAACAGTAGAAGTTAAGCTCGAACTCGCGGATAAACTCAGCTGGATGAAGCTCAACGATGAAGCCGAACTCTATTACACACAGGTAATTGAAGAAGCCCCTGAAAACGCTGAAGCATGGAGCCGTCGCGGGTGGCATTACTACTGCACATCAAAGGATTGTGAAGCGGAAGCTGATTTCAGGAAAGCCATCAGCCTTGATTGCAGCAGTGTTCTGTTCAAATCCCGTCTGGGACAGCTGCTGGCTGTCAGCGGCAAATCTGAAACGGGGATTGAAATCCTGGACCCGGCGATCGAAAATGATCCTCTGTGCGCCGATCTCTATCAGGCCAGGGCTCTCTGCCACAAGGAACTTGGGAACATCGCTCAGGCAAAGGATGACTTCAGACAGGCGGATTTCCTTGGTAATTACAATGCTCTGGGCAACCGCCGGAACGCGTACGGTGATGAAGACGCTATCGACTTCTTCTCAGCTGGAGTTGATATGGGACAGCAGAACAATCCTGCAGGCGCCATAGAGCAGTTCAGGAAAGCCCTGGAAATATTCAGAACCAAGTCGAAGTACCGCGGGGATAAGGCATGGCGATACACATCAAAGAGTCTGCACAATATGGGTATGAATATGCACACACTTGGCGGCAATCCTGAGGGGGCTGCAGATGCTGTAAGGGAAGCACTGGATATGGATCCGCTTTACATCGATGCCTGGGTGACTCTCGGCAATATCCATAACAGCGGCAACAACAACTCAGAAGCTATGAAGTGCTATACCAGAGCTATCGAACTTCAGCCGAATGAAGGCAGAGGATTCTACAGCAGAGGCAGAATCTACATGGCGGAGAAGCAGTTCGATAAGGGTGTTGCAGATTTCACCGCTGCCGCTAATTTATACCAGCGCCGTGACTGGAAGGCAGATGCCTATTACAACAGAGCCTTCTGCCATGAGGGCGCAGGAAGGATAGTTGAGGCGATAGCTGACTACGAGGAAGCCTTCAACAATGGTATCTCCCAGGGTATCCAGGAATCAATCCGTCTGAAGGAACAGCACGGCCTCGATTAATCCTGAACGGTTACCTTTATCATCGCATCATCCTGACGGATTGCGTCCACCACATCCTGACCCTTTGTAACCTTTCCAAAAACGGTGTGCTTCCCGTTCAGATGAGGCTGGGGACAATGGGTAATGAAAAACTGGCTTCCGTTGGTGCCGGGACCTGCATTGGCCATGGAGAGTGAACCGGTTTCATGTTCCAGGGGATTTCCGGTAAACTCATCCTCAAAATTGTAACCGGGGCCTCCTCTGCCCGTTCCGGTGGGGTCTCCGCCCTGTATCATGAAGTTTGGGATAACTCTGTGGAAGATTATCCCGTCGTAATAACCATCTTTTGCGAGACTGATGAAGTTATTAACGGTCTTTGGCGCATACTCCGGAAAGAGTTCAAGTTCTATTTCGCCGCGGTCGGTCATAATCGTTAAAAGGTAAGTTCTGTCCGTATCTATCTGCATTTCATGCGGTGCGCTGTACTTTTCTGCCATATCAGATCCCTTCTGCTGTTAATTTTACTCCACCCGACTGAGTGTCGCGGTTATCCCCTCGCCGGAGAGTGTGCACTGGTTCTTACCGTCAAAAACAAGCTCAAGCTCGACATAAACTACATCACTGTTCAAATCCATGAACTTCAGCACATCAGGATCCCCCTCAACGAAGATGTAACGCTGCAGTTCTTCACCCTCGGGTTGAACCGTGCCATCGGTCAGGAATTCAACTGTCCGGGTCTCACCCATTTGCTCGGCGTCCCAGGTTCCGATGATAAGTTCAGAAGGTGTAGCGGCAGCTCCGCACGCGACAAGAACGATCAGCGAGACTACCGCAGAACCGAACAGAAAACGATAACTTGCCATAATGTCCACTCCCTACCTCTTAAGAGTATCCTGCTAGACAGCTTATCTCAGCTGTCCATTATCAACAATTTGGCTACTTGAGCTGGATTATACTGCATGAAAATTTGTCCGGTCAATGTGATACATCAGATTAAGATGCAGACACTGGTACAGGAAGAATCAATTGTATGTTATGAAGGATATGTACGAAATCGCAAGATATTGGTTCAGAAAGAGTAGAAGAAATACAAGCATAGGAAGAATGGTTCGCTTCTGAAACCAGATTTCTCTGACTCTCATCGGTTTGAGATCCCATATTCCGCAGAGAGGTTTGAGGATATACCACAGCAAAGCAAAGAATACGCTGAAATCAAGAATTGCTCTTCCATTAGTTCCAAGCCAGAACGAGAATCTGACTACTGCCCATATGTCAAATATCTTGTAGATAAGCGTGCTGATAACAATCGTAATTGTCCCGAGCTGCCAAACGCATAATACCATAGCTAGAAGCATCAGCCGCACGGACCAGCTTTTACGACCTGTTAACCCCAGGATGAAACCGCATACCTGTATGAATGTGATGAGTCCGATAAAGAATAAGAGGCCTGTGCCCCAGTAGACGAATATCATTCCCAGAACCGATCCATTTGATAGTCTGAGATCGTTTACACCAGACCCGATCAATAGCAATATCGTGAGAACAACTACACGCGGTATGACCTTGTATCTGATTAACTGCCAACGGGTGATGGGAAGTGAAAGAAGATACTCGGTCGCCCCGTCACTCCCTTCAGCCTTGAACATATTGTAAGCCAGGTAGAATGCCGTTATCAGGATGAAAACATCCAGGCCATTGGACATGTATTCAATAAAAGAAAGACCGCTGCTGAAGAGTGCCTGATCCGTCAGAAAAAGAAGCGGGACCAGAATGAAGAATGCCATGATGAAAATCGTCTGCTTTAGTGTTTCCTTTAATTCTCTAATCCACATATCTTACCTTCCAACTAATCACAGCAGAGACTGTAAATTCCATCATGAGGACAACATGTAAACAACAGGGCACGCCAGTAGAATAAGGGGCACTATCGCCCTTTTCGCAAATGACAGTTCCTGTCCGCGAACAGGCTTGAGATCCCAATTTCTGTATATGGGAATCAATATCAGAGCAAGAAAACCGAATTCAATAAAAATGTACATCAGTTGAGAAAATCCAATATGACCCATCAATATCAACATTGTTGTAGGAAACGGTAGTATTGAGGAAGCTTCGATGATTTCACCCCATATCAACTCTGCCAGAAGGCTGTTAACGAAGTATACGCATATCGTCATAACGAACAGAATCAGTCTTGTGATCCAGCTTTTTCTGCCGACTATTCCAAGTGCGAAGCCGCATATCTGAGAGAAAACAACAAAAGCCACCATCCCAATTGGGATGTATTCGAAACCAAAACCGAAGGATATTCCAATCAGAACAAGCAGGACTGCAATTCGAGGTACAGTCTTCCAGATCAGCAGCTTCCAGCGGTTGATAGGCAGGGAAAGAATGTATTCAACCGCGTTATCCTTCTCCTCCGGCCTGAACATATTGTAAGCAAGGTATCCTATAGCTATCAGCCAGAGAAGCGCGAAGCCTCCTGCCATGTACTCTGTGAAAGTAGTAGTTGTTCTGTAGAAGGAAATGTCCAGAAGGTAGATTAGCGGCATTACCACCAGGAGCGTCATTATGGAACCCACCTGTTTAAGTGTGTCTTTCAGCTCCTTAAGAAACACCGTACTCGCC
>JAGLOY010000027.1 GCA_023138735.1 Candidatus Aegiribacteria sp.
TGAAAGCCGTCATTATCTCCGTAAGGTCCATTTCTCTGATGTTATCGTCGGCTATCTCTCCGATTTTCTTTTCGAACGGATAAACGATGTGATGTTTTCTGCCCATCACGTTTTCGGTAATAAGTACGGAATATTCCGGTGGTATTTCCTCCGCGATCACCCTTCTTGTATTAGCCTTCAGCAGGTCCACTGACTCATCCAGTTTGATTCCTTCGCGCCCCAGGAATATCACCCTGTCCGCAAGATGTTCAATGTCATGGAAATTCAGGTTTACCATCACGACAGTGGGATTTTTCTCTTCCATTACTTGTATGAGTTCGGTGAAAAGAATATTCCGGAGGTACGGATCAACAGAATGAAGAACTTCATCTATCAGTATAAGCTCGGGGTCGGTTGACAGAATAATCGCCATCTGCACAAGTACACGCTGACCTACAGAGAGTTCATAAATATGCCTGCTGAGATCCACTCCAGCTTTCTGTGCCAGTTCAAGATCAGAATGTTCGGTACCGAATATTCCCGCGTGGAATTTCGCTGCTTCAAATGCGGTCATGCTTCTGTAGAAGCTCAGGCTGTCCGGCAGGAAAGCTGTTTTCTGTCTTGGGTCCGTCCCATTGGGATATCCGTGATCGATCTCCCCCGACTGGGGGATCAGGACTCCGGCAAGTAATCGGAGGATCGTGCTTTTACCCATGCCGTTGGGACCTGTTATCATTACCGTCTCTCCCGCATTCAGCTCCAGATTGAAACCCTTCAATACTTCCTTTGAGCCGTAGGCGAAAGAAAGATTACTCATTCTTATCATGTTCGATCTCCCCTTTCAGGCTGCGTTCAAGACCTTTCATGATCTCATCTGCTGTAAGCCCGAGCCCTGCTGCTTTTGAAATGTATTCATCGGTAAGTTCTTCAAAAATTTCGATTCGATTACTCTGCAGTTCCCTGTTTCCTGTAGTGATGAATACTCCAAGCCCTTTTCGCGAAGTGACGAATCCATCTGTTTCCAGTTGTCTGTATGTCTTGGCAACCGTATTCGGATTTATCCTCAATGCCGCTGCAAGCTCCCTTATCGAAGGAAGTTTATCCCCGTCATCGAGTCTGCCCGATACAATGCTCAGCATTATCTGCCTTTTGAGCTGCTCGTAAACCGGAATTGCTGACCTTGAATCAATATTGTACACAAACACCTCATTTCATCATCTGTATTACTATCATAGTACAGTAGTACAGTATGTCAAGAGGTATGCGTGTGAGTTCAGTTAATCGCGCAGATGGGGGGTTTGAATCAGTTCAACAGTTTATTGATCCTGGCAGCAGCGGGGCATGCCGCTATGCAGTTGGAGCAGTCTCTGCCGATCTCAAGCCAGAAATCGAAACACTTTTCGGGATTGATCTGCCATCTGAGAACACCGGGATTGTTCGATTCGGTGAGTATATCCCATGTGGGATTTTCGGAACTGCTGAGCGCTTCCGCTTCACAGGCCTCGGCGCATAAAGTACAGCCGGAGCATACTTCCTCTGAAGAAGGATAATCGTTTGGTGACTGCACAAGTTCAAGGTCGGTTATTACTTTGCAGATCCTTACTCTTGGCCCGAATTCCTTTGTAAGCAGCAGACCGTTCCGTCCCATCACACCAAGGCCTGCATCAACAGCCAGGGGGATACTGAGAGCGGTATCGTTACCGCAGGACTTCGCGTAGTAACCGAGAAGCCGGAGATACTCTCCCATCGCACCGGTAAGGGCTGCCATATTCGAGTAACCTCTTCCAGATTCAGCTGATGCACTGAAAGCCGGAGAGGTCGATATCATCTCTCTGTCCATTTCAATGGCCATCACTATCACCCAGATAGCTTTTTCCGGAAGCGATACAGGCCTTCCGTAACGTTCGTAGCTGTAGAGCCATCTCTCGTTCAGCCTGGTTACCCCGAAAAGTGAGGCTCCAAATCTGACTGCAACCTCTGAGATGTTTACGTTTGCAGCTTCTGAATCCTGAAATTCGTATCTGAATGGTGCGTGGTTGCGAACCAGTTTCCTCTTTCCGTGCAGAGTATCACAGAAAGCAGCGGGATAGTTGTCATGAAGAGTCCAGGACGCTCTGGCTTCAGCAAGTTCAAGCAGTCCCGGATCTCCCGGATCCAGTATCTCAGGCCTGAAATGATCAAATCCTGAAAAGATATCCCTGCGGTAGAATACCGTATGCCGTCTGTCAAATCGTCCGTGCACTTCAAGATTCAAACATTGCTCAGTCTTTGCAATCACTGTTTCCCCCAATTCAAATGTACCGCCTAGTATCGTAAAGGAAGCTATGCTTTGCAAGAAGCCCAGGATTATGAATCCTCGCTAATTCTACAGTACATTGACCGGTAATTGAATTCGAGTATTATTCGGAATATCTTCCGGTTATGCACTTCACTGCTCAACTTAAAACAAGGAGGAGGACATGAGGGAATATCAGATTTCTATGATATCACAAACCTGAACCGTCCTCCGTAGATCCTGGATGGATCTGTACTGATAACCAATTCTCTTCAGCTGCAGTGATGTATGTATCTGACATTCTCCTCTAATATCATGAGAACAGGCAATTCGACTGTAACCTGCGGTGTGGATATCGGTGCGAGGTCAATTAAGATTTTGGAACCCTATTCAGTTCGGAATCAGATAGAAAGGCGGTAATTGTGATAAAAAGGCTTACTCAGTCTGAACTCAGGGAAATGTGGACCGATCTTGGTATGAATCTTGAACTTCATGATCAGCTACTGGAAAGTAGCAGCAGGATTTTCAAAAAGACACATCTCTGGCAGAAAAAACGCCCCGCCGCAATGGCTCTTTTCGACCGTGCGCTGCATGACAGCCATGGTCAGAGAGTAGCAGAGATTCTGGATTATCGCAATAACGGCGGTAAATCATTAGGCACTTTCTGCATATATGTACCTGACGAAATAGCACTTGCTGCAAGCGTTCTGACAATACCTCTCTGCGGTGGATCGGGATGGACGGTTGATTACGCAGATAAGATGCTCCCGAGGGATATATGCCCCCTGGTAAGATCGACCTTCGGTATGGCGATCAGCGGTACCTGCCCGTACAAAACTCTGAAAGAGTATCCTCTGGGTGAGACCACCTGTGATGCTAAAAAGAAAACCTGGGACCTTTTCGGCATACCTTCCATGGAAGTACCTCAGAAGAAGAACAAAGAAGATAAAGCACTCTGGATTTCGGAAGTGAAAAAATTCATGGGGGATATGGAAAAGATCTCCGGTGTACAGGTTACCGCAGAGAACCTTAGAGAATCGATCAGGAAGTGCAATCGTAAACGCACTGTGCTGCAGAAGATCAGTGAATACAGAAAACTTAGAAAACCTCCCATCAGCGGTCTGGATGCGTTGCTTGTATCACAGGTCGCCCTGAATATGGATATAGACAGTTTCATAAACGCAGGCAAAGAACTTATTACAGAACTGGCAACAAGAGTTGAAAAAGGAATATCCGCTTACGATAATGATGGAGTAAGAGTACTCTTCGCTGGCACCCCTTCTCCGATGGGGTACGCCAAGGTTCACTGGGCAGCTGAAACGTCCGGTCTTCAGATTGTGGCAGATGAATCATGCACAGGAATCCGCTACTACAGAGATCAGATCCAGGAAGATCTGGATACACTTGATGAAATGATCGAAGCTGTCGCAGAGCGATATTTCAAAATCGACTGTCCATGTTTCTCACCGAATAAAGAACGCTTCGACAACATCATCAACGTAATCGAAGAATTCCAGGTTGAAGCTGTAGTCCACAATATCCTGCAGTTCTGTCATGGTTTCAATATAGAGGCTGGTGCTCTTGATAATATGTTGAAGGACAATGATATACCTTCACTCAAAATTGTGTGCGATTACTCGGAAGAAGACGGAGAACAGATAAAAGTAAGAATGGAGGCATTCAGAGAGATCACGGAGAGTAACAGAAACCCGGAAGCAGAATAACCAGAAAAGAAGAAGAATTATGCCGGGATTTCTACTATCGCTTTGCCTTGTCGCAACCAGGGACGCGCCACCAGCGCGTCCCTGGTGATGCAAAAGAACTGTTATTTCAGGAGAACTGTGCGCAGGCTGACCTGCTGCTCTCCAACTGTTCCGTAGACGAAATAGGTTCCCACAGAAATGCTGCTGCCGGCAATGTTCAGGTTATGTGTTCCCTGTGATAACGTACCGGAACAGAAATCTCCGATCCTTCGGCCTGTTAAATCAAACAATCCAAGCTCACACTGAACACAGCCCTGCAATTCAATAACTGCGTTGAATGAGCCCATAGCTGGATTAGCCACAGTAATGATGGCAGGAGAAAGCTCTGTACCGCCTTCTGCAATACCTGTGGTTCCGGTAAGGTAATCCATATAGACTGTCATGAGCTCTTCTCTTGTTGTTCCAGCTGAAACTTCTTCTAATACGCTGAAGAATACCGCGGATGTGATTGTTCTATAAACGTTGAAATATCCGGAGCACCCTACTCTTCCGTAACTCTCCTGGCTTTCGAAAAGGATCTCTCCCCCGTTGGCGGTAAAATAATCTACGTAACCGTCAGCCTCTGATTTGTAGGGATAATCAAATTCCATTCCGCTCGATATTCCCAAACCCGTAATGCTCTGAACATTACCCGTAGTAGCGGCAGCCCCATCCCCCAGATAAGTCAGCCCGGTATATGCCCAGATATCGTATCCTTTATTGCTGTAACCGATGTCATTACCCTCGAAGTAGACTCCTCCGCCGGCTTCAAGGTAAGTAATGAGAATTGCTCGCTCCGCCGGAGCGATTATATTGTCGTCACCTCAACAGGTGTACATTCCCATCATCATGAACACGGCATCGTAGGAACTCAGATCTGCCGGAAGGTCTACTCCCGAATCAACATTATCTCCCAGACTGAGCAGCGTCTGTTCGACCCAATAACCAGTATCGATGGAATCACCGACAACCGGGTCCCAGATCAGATCTATCTGGTCGTAATTGTATATGAATACATCACTACCAAGACAAAGACCTGAGACTACTATTAGAATTACTGATAGTATCTTCATTATCTCCTCCAGTTCGTAGCGTTCGAGATCAAAGCAATTTTAAGTATAATGATAGTGAATAGTGACCGCAAGTTTTGCATGCGTTTCCAGAAACGCATATAATGTAAATATTAGCAGATATAGAAGAAGGAATCCGGCATTGAGCCGGATTCCTTTTCTATTGAATATTGAACCGGAGTTACTAGAAGTTCATTCTCCAGCCGAGATACATGTCGGTGTAACCGTCCATGGTATCTGCCTCGTAAGCAACGTTGCGAACGCCAATCTGGATGTCGTTCTTGGGGGTAAGGTAGCAGTTCACACAGCCATCGATAACCGTAATGCCATTCTCGGGCGCAGTTCCACCAGTAACTAAGTAGTATGATGGACTGATGCTCTCGTAACGTACGGCAGGCATGATGCTTGCAAGGAAACTGTTCTCAAGGCCAAAGTTAACACCAGCGAGTGCGTAGAAAGCGCTTCCGTCCTGTCCTTCGCCACCGATGTTAGCTGCTTCGTCCCAACCGGCCTGCATGAACTCACCCTGGAAGACAAGGTCGGCGTTAGGGGAAAGAGGATAGTCGACAAGAACGTAAGCATCGATTCCTGTAGCACTCCACTCTTCCTGTGTAACAACACCAGCGGAATCAAGCTCAGGCACACCTATCATCGCAACGCCACCGGCTATGGTAAGCCATTCTGTAGCGTCGACGGTAAGCAGCGCAGCGAATTCCTTGTTAACAGTGGTATCAGCGTCGGTGTAGGCTCCCTGACCGTTGAAGTAACCGAGGTCAATGCCGACCATGTCGAACTGGCCGTGAAGCTGTACACCTATATCGCGTCCACCGAAGTTGTTGAAATCGGTTGTACCTACAAGAGCAGCTCTGTCGAGGAAATAGATTCCGCCGCCACCGCAGTTGTATGCCCAGCCGAAAGGAACCTTGAACTGACCGGCTTTTATGGAAAGCTCGGGTATGATGTCCATGTTAAGGAACGCGTCACAAACCTGTAAATCGTAGTTACCGTTCCAGGTCTTGAACTCTGTGCCTACGGAACCGTAAACATTGTCGTTAAGACGGGCGGTAAAGGAGGTCCAGTTGTAAGCCCTGAAAGTGCAGGTCGTCTCACCCCTGGCAAGGTTATCTTCTCCGTACATGTACATCCATGCCTTGGTATAACCATTTATACCGAAAGTATTTGCGCAGCCACCGGAAAAATCGGATCCGGCAAAGCTAAGCGCTGCTACAAGAACAACAAGACCAAGCGCATATTTCATAATTCTCCCTCAGTTAGATTAAACACTACTGCTTATATCAGCTATCACATTCGTAGTTTTGATAGACTCCACTTATACTTAGTGGTGATATAAACAGCTACTCCCTGCACCAATACGCAGGAATTATACTAAAGACTACGAATTATGACAAACTCAGGCTCAATACCCGGATGGAAGTCACGGTCATTCAGATGGAAACAGTACACTTGATATACTCTTTACTAATAGGGATGACTATCGGGAGTTTCCTGAATGTTGTAGCCTGGAGAGTTCCCAGGGGTGAATCCATTGTTCGCCCCGGAAGCAGGTGCACCTCCTGCGGAAAAGCAATCCCCTGGTACGACAACATCCCGGTTCTTAGCTGGTTCATCCTTCGAGGCAGATGCAGAAACTGTGGTGCTAGTTTCTCTATCAGGTATGCCCTTGTTGAACTTCTGACAGGACTTCTCTTTGCCGGAATTTTCCTGAAATTTGGCGTTTCCTGGCTCTTCGTAAAGAACGCCGTATTCGTGTCACTTCTTATATGCGTAGTTCTTACGGACATCGACCACTGGATAATTCTTGACAGCGTCAGTCTTGGTGGAATAGTTCTCGGTCTGGTATTCTCCCTGACGCCTGGAGGTGTGGGTTTTCTGCCTTCACTGCTAAGCGCTGCCGTGGCATTCTCACTTTTATTCCTTATAAGATTCGTAAGTGAATTGTTATTGAAACGAAGGCCCGGATATACAATAGCCCCTGAAGGGCATGAGGATGAAGCTGACGAATTTCAGGGCGGAATGGGCTGGGGAGATGTTAAGCTTGCTGGAATGATCGGAGCTTTTCTGGGTCCCTCTTCAACAGCGATAGCTCTTTTCATTGCTTTTCTAACGGGTGCTCTTACCGGAATAATTGCAATAATTGCCGGAAGGAACAGAAGGGTTCCCATACCCTTTGGTCCGTTTCTTGCCCTTGGCGCAGCTGTTGCCGTATTTGCAGGTCAGGCTTTATGGCAGTTGTACCTGACCGCAGGATACAATCTCTGATATGACTGAAGCATTTGAAACTGATGACAGCACCGGCAGAAAGCGAAATTCCTGCAAGGCTGTAATCGTAAAGGACGGTAATATTCTTCTGACACTGAACAGCGATGATACGGGGGACTTCTACCTTCTCCCGGGTGGCGGACAGAAATTCGGTGAAACCCTCCTGCAGGCAATGCAGAGGGAAGTGATGGAAGAGACAGGCTGGGTTGTGGAGCCTGGAGAACTCATCCTTGCCCGGGATTATGTGGGAGCAAACCATGAATTCGCCCGGTGGGAGGCGGATGTTCATCAGACGGAGCTGATGTTCCTAGCGATACCCATTCGCTTGGAAGAAAAGGCTTCCGAACCTGACCCATGGCAGACAGGTGTTGAGTGGGTGGAACCTGAAAGACTGCAGAATATTAGACTATACCCGTCTGTACTGAAAGAAATACTTCCGAAAATCATTGCCGGTACGTACCGCGGACCAATCTATCTGGGCGATATCAACTGATATCTAAGACTTAACACAGAATATTCTCCATTATGGCTGAGTTTGCTAAACAGGTATATTCAATATTCATGAGAATTTATTTTCTGAATTAACAGGGGTCAATTTGGACAAGTACATCTTCATCAGTCATTCAAGCAAAGACGCAAAAAAAATAGAAAAGGTACTGAATTTCCTTGATTCCTCAGGTATTAAATACTGGATATCAACAAGGGATATTCCGCCTGGGGCAGACTGGGCTGAAACTATCTACGATGCCATTTCAAACTCATCGGGAATGCTTCTCCTTTTCAGCGCTAATGTAAACACATCAAGGCAGATAAGAAACGAGCTGGACATCGCCACTAATCTTCATATCCCGCTGATACCGATGAAGATAGAAGATGTAGAGCAATCCAAAGGAATAAGATATTTCACTAATTCTCACCAGTGGCTTGATGCTTCCGATAACTGGAAACAGGCATCAAATCGGCTCCTTGAATCCCTTAGCAGTGTACTTGTCGGGGAGGACCAGAAATCCCTGGAGATTCCAGCACAAGTAAGATCAAATAAATGGCCGGCACTTCTGCTGAGCATTCTTTCAGTAGCCCTGATTCTGCTCACGATTAAATTCTTCAGTAGTGAACCTCAAGCAGAGAATACCGATGATCTTCTGAATCTGATTGCCGGAGGAACCGATTCCTGGGATTACGCAACCGACATCCTTGCCACATCCGATGGAGGGTTTACCGCAACAGGAACATGGGACTTTGGTTTCTGGAGTGAATGGTGGGTTGCGCATTTCGACAGCACAGGCAATCTTGAATGGACGTGGTCAGATTCACTGGCCGGGGAGGATAAACCTCAGCTCCTGTCGGTATCCAGCGGAGACGTTATTTCGGTAGCTGGAGTGTATGCAGATTTCGATCACACTGGATTCCCCATCAGAGCGATCAGGTTCGACAGCCTCGGGCGGGTAAAATGGAATAATGAATGGTGGCTGGAATGGGTTGGAGCAGTTCAGCCGGAACTTAGTTCCTTTGATATGACAGAGGACAGCCTCATCTTGCTCTCATTTACTCTAAGGCAACTGGGTTCAAGCCCTTTCCACGCAACTCATCAAATACTAATGAGTACTACAGGCGAGTTATTGCGACGTGATACTCTGAGATACTGTGTTACTTCCCGAGAACTTATTGTTCTGGAAAACAACAATAGACTGTATGTTTATAAAGATTCAGCATCAAGGGCTAACTGTGTTGAATTGCTTTCACCCGATGGGGAAACACTTGACAAGATAATAATCGGTGATAGTCAGTCACCTGTAAGCTGTGGTCTGGCGCTCCCAGACGGTGACATCATTCTTCTATTGACAAAGGATTCCCACGGCGCGGGGAACGGTGACCTTTCAGTAATGAGATTTACACCGAATCTTACACTGAAATGGGAGAAAGTATTCGGTGGTAATCTTGCTGATGCTGCATCCGATGCTATTCTACTTCCAGGCGGGGACATTCTTATAGCCGGATCAACACGTTCCTGGGGCAACGGTTCAAGCGATGGCTGGCTGCTCCAGTTGAGCCAGGATGGCGAGGAAAGGTGGCAGAGTATCATAGATATTGGAGGAGATGAATATATCCATTCGATTTCCTGCAATGAACAGGGCTTACTATTCGCTTCAGGAACCACAACAAGGTTCGGTCAGCCCGATGCATGGATTCTGCAGTTGAATCCAGATGGCTCATGGAATAAGGATATACAAACAGGAATTGATCTTTTCACCGAGGATTGGGAAAATGGGTTTATCGATCAAGAGGTTTGGGAGCTGGGCCGTAACAGAAACTACTCTCCTGTACTTCATAAAGACTCCATCACAGGTGAGTATTGCTGCGACGCAAATAGTGTACCTCTTGTAAGTAGGTTTGAATATCCCCTTACACCGGGAGTATCTCTCTCAGCTGATGTATTAATAGAGGATAAGCCGGATGCAAGTGGACGCAACTGGTTTGCTATCGGCTTGACCAGAAGCACTGCAAACACATTCCATCTTGATCCGGGAATCGTATCCGACATAGAACTCAAATGGTTCTATACCCCTGGAAGTAACTATCAGGATTGTGAAATAGTATCAACATTTGCATATGACAGCGTAATATCAACAACGACAGAACCGGAATCATTGTGGCTTCATCGGGAGATATCCCAGGTGTTTACCATTGAAACCTGCACTGAAACGGTAAAATTCTGGCTTAATGACAGTCTTTTCTGTGAGGATTCCTTAGATTTAGCCATAAATCAGGATTCTGTACATATCTACTTCTGGGGAAGCTCTGGTTCACAGCCGCATCATATCGATAATCTCAGATTTTTCCGACGAAGATGGTAAGTGTGACAATTTATCATAGTAGAAAAGTGTACCTATCTGCGAGATTATTCATGCTGATTCTACTGTCTTATCACACTCTTCAAGCAGCAGACACGCTGTTTGTGGAATGTTTTTCATCAGGGGCGCTTGAACCGAACTGGATACTTTATGGAGACCCCCAGCCTGTAATACTGGATTCTCTGGGTTTACCCCCGCCATGCTTTCTGAATAACGGTGACTCCATGTACGGCAGCGGAGTTTTCTCCAGAGAGGTTTTCAAAATAGGTGAAGGGCTCCGTGTTGAATGCGATATGTATCTCGAATGCTCTGAGAGAGGAACGTGGGTAACTGCTGCCTTAGCTATCGTCACTCCTGATTTCAGGGATGAAAGAACTCAGAGAGATTTTAATATTGC
>JAGLOY010000028.1 GCA_023138735.1 Candidatus Aegiribacteria sp.
GAACTCAGAGAGATTTTAATATTGCACGTATGGATATATTTTATTCTGGTGAACTTGATTGGGCAACACCTCATCGTCAGTGCGTTCTACAACTCGTAAGTGGGGATTACGAGGGAGCCAATTTCCGCTTTGAGCAGTACCATCAGAATCAACTTCTCAATAACTGGCATACCTATAGTATTGAAATTAATGCAGACCGGCTGGTGTCATTCTTTATCGATGACAGCCTGATAGTTTCTTCTCCAGTAATGATTCCTGATACTGTTGAAACAGTTAGAGTACAGCTTGGAGACAGATCCAGTGACTGGGGTATAGCTCTCCATGACAACCTGGTTGTATACAGACCATGACCAAATGGAGTTGATTAATGACTGAATATCCAATCCCGGTTAAAGATCCTGATGGATATTGTCTAAGTGTATCCGCCCTTAAGAAGCTCGTTTCATTGGGAGAATATCTGAGAGCGTTCGACCTTGGTGACGAGTATTTAAAGAACAACGAAATACCGAACCCGGAAATAGTCAAGCAGCATACTCTCTGTATGTCCAAGCTGGGAATGATAGATCGGGCTATCAATCTTCTGGAGAGTATGGATTCCCCTGATCTGAATGAGGATAATGAACTAAAGGCTCTTCTGGGCAGTTTCTATAAGAGAAAGTGGCTTGAACTGAAAATATCGGATCCAGAGAACGCCTTAGCAGCTCTAGTCGCATCTTTCAAAAGTTATATGAAAAGCCGAGAACAAGGCGGAGATTTCTGGTGCATTGTGAACGCAGCATCTCTTGCACTGGTTCTTGGTAAAAAAGAATTGAGTATTGAACTCGCTGATGAGGTCATCACTCAATGCTGGGACTTATACAATAAGCATGGGACCACAAGCGAATTCTGGGTTCTGGCTTCCATGGGTGAAGCTTATCTAATAAAGGGAGATTACAAATCAGCGGTCAGATGGTTCAAAGGGACAAGGAGCCATGTCGGCGCAAGCATCGGGCAGGTAAAGACTACAAGAACCAATGCAAAGATGCTACTTGATCTTCTGGAAACAGATGATGAATCAGCAAAAGAAATACTGGAGTGTATTCGAAAACCCAGAATAGCCATTTTCGCCGGCCACAGAATTGATAGACTCGGGAGAACGAATCCCCGTTTCCCGGAACATATCACAGACAGAGTAAAAACACGCTTGAAGAAGAAACTCATTGAGATGAAACTCGATATTGGGATTGCATCTGCAGCTGATGGCGCTGACATACTGTTTCATGAATGCCTTCAGGAGATGGGAAAACGTACACATGTAATTCTCCCGTCACCAATAGAACACTTCAGGACAAAAATACTCAAATCTAATAATGAAAACTGGATTGAAAGGTTCGATATAGTCATTCAACAGGCGAATGAAATTGAAGTATCTTCAACTTCCAGATTTGCTAGTGATGCGATTGGCGTGCATCAACTTTCTTCGGATTACATGCTTGAATATTCACTCGATTTGACTGAAGCGTTCGATGGGGAACTAGTACCTGTTGTGGTTTGGGATAAGCATTCACCAAAATCAGCTGGAGGAACAGGATACATCGTATCCAGCCTCAGAAAACTAGGATACGAGCCGTTTGAAATACCCCTGAAGGACCTTGTGAAAACCAGTAGAAACAGTGATATCTCAACTATTAAAGAATTTCCATACGCCAAACTGGGGATATATGAATCTATTCTTAGACCGATCATTGTAATTCGTACGCATGATGCGGCAGATATGGAAGAAGATAAGGCTTCCAATGCGAATAGTATATTGAGAACAATATCGAATTTATGTGAAACAGAATCTCTAAGGATTCTCAATTCGGGTTCACTCACAGAAAACACTTATCTGATAATGAATTCAATCAATGATGCCCGGATACTAATCCGCAGTATATGCGATTGTAGTCCTCAAATACCGGAACATTCCCTTGTCCTGCATGCTGGTTTAACGACCATGCTCAATTCTTCATTAACTGGAAGAAGGGATTACTACAGCCGGGAAATAGATGAAGCTCTGGAGCTTGCGGCAAGTCTAAGAATTCCAACAAGGATAGTGACAATGCAGTTCAAATCAATTGCCTCCCGGAATGAATGTCCCGATAAAGTATTCATATACAGTGGTCGATTCAGATCAAAGAATGGAAATCTCCTGAAAATATTCCAGCTTCCCTCTTGAGTTTGCCCTAAGGTGACTTCTGAGCATTAATCATCAGTATTTCTATATAAAATACTGGATCTCACGCTATCTCCTTTTTAAAGCGATATATAGACATAAATGCTTATAAGTACTCATATATGTTAATTACATATTGAAACCTGAGTAATATATGCCTTGTACTAGATATTCATACTAGCGATTATCCATAAACATAAATTATAGCTTGAAAGGAGATGGTATGAATCGCTGTATTGTTGCATTGCTCTTGTTGCTGGCTACAATTCTCAATGCGGATTCAATCCTGTACTCAGAAAACTTTGACTCAGACCCGAGCTTCTACATGGAGTACACACCAATTACAGGTGAATACTTCACATGGAGTTCCGAAGAAGGCGGCATTTACAAAGTACGTGTTCACGAACAGGCTGGAATCGAGAAGTTCACCTTCACGCCTATCTTTCCGGAGCTTCAAGACACAGATTTCTTCTTATCCGTTGATTTCAAACCAATCGATGACAGCGGTGAATGGGGTATGAGTCTCCATATTGGTGGTGTCTCATCTTATCAATGGGCAGATGGAAACAGTGTAGTGCTCAGTCACAATGGCACCCAACAGGAATTCCGCATTACCGATGGTTCCGGCAATAGCTTCCAATCACCAAGTCATACATATGGGCAATGGTACACGCTAACAATCGATTATGATGAAAGTGAATCGACAGCAGATATACTCATCGTTGATAGAGCAACTTCCGATACTTTGTATAGTGTTGATGGTGTAACTTTCACTCCTGATGAGTTTGATAGGTTTGCTCTGGGAGAGAATTGCATCAACAATGATGGTAACTGGATTACTTTGTACTACGACAACATTCTGCTGACAATACCACAACAGACCGGAGTAGTGTACACAGAAAACTTTGACTCAGACCCGAGCTTCTACATGGAGTACACACCAATTACAGGTGAATACTTCACATGGAGTTCCGAAGAAGGCGGCATTTACAAAGTACGTGTTCACGAACAGGCTGGAATCGAGAAGTTCACCTTCACGCCTATCTTTCCGGAGCTTCAAGACACAGATTTCTTCTTATCCGTTGATTTCAAACCAATCGATGACAGCGGTGAATGGGGTATGAGCCTCCATATTGGTGGTGTCTCATCTTATCAATGGGCAGATGGACACAGTGTAGTGCTCAGTCACAATGGCACGCAACAGGAATTCCGCATTACCGATGGTTCCGGCAATAGCTTCCAATCACCAAGTCATATATATGGGCAATGGTACACGCTAACAATCGATTATGTTAAAAGTAATTCGACGGCAGACATACTCATCGTTGATAGAACAACTTCTGATACTTTGTATAACGTTGAAAGCATAGCTTTCAACCCGGATGAATTCGATAGGTTCGCTCTGGGGGAGAATTGCATCAACAACGATGGTAACTGGATAACCTTGTACTACGACAACATTTTTCTAGCAATTCCACCTTGGACCGGGATTGGAGAAGAGTCTACCCCCACAATCAGTTCAATGGAAATCAACAGTATTTACCCGAATCCTACAATGGGTCTAACAACAATTGATTACACACTTAGCTCCTTTGGTTCGATCTCACTAAACGTGTATGACATCACTGGGCATCTTGTAATTTCACAACATGAAACTGATATGATCTCCGGTAGCCACTCAGCACAAATATCAGGGCTCACATCTGGTGTCTACTTCATACACCTGAGTAATGAAACTACATCCATCACCAGGAAGCTCGTTGTACTGAAATAGATTATTTCTTCGCAGGTGTCTATGCACTGACATAGGCACCTGCTGCATACCGGAAAGAGTACTAGACTAAAATAATCCTATCGTTAGCAGGAAATATTGGAATATTCGGTAATTCTAGTATCCCGCCGTAAGCTTCCCAATGCGCCTTTCCAAAAAGCTGGACACCTCTGTTCGTAAGGGATCCGCTGAATCGGGAAGAGGAGTACTTTCTGTTAGATATATCCCAGATCTTCAAGAGCCCGGGTTGATGAGCTGTCAAGGTCCTGGACAAGGGGAGGGTCCCATAGCATTGGGGTTGCCCGGTAGTAATCAAGAAGCTCAGTCAGGGTTGAATCGGCTTCAAGGGGCATCTGTTCATTTGGATCGTCCTGCAGGTTGAACATGAAGTAGCTGTCAGAGTTTCCTCTCCTGGTGACAAGCCCCTTCATGTTGCCGAACACAACTGATGCGAGCGAAGTTTGGTCAAACACCTGGCCATTGAACATCAGCTGGCTTGCTGGAATTGATCTCTGATCCATTGCAGCCATGCTGAAAAGATCAACACCCTCGAAACTTGTTGTATCCTCAATTGAACAGATGGAGAGGAGAGTTGGGAGAATATCGAACTGCCCGGCGGGTTCGATGATTACCTCACCTGCCGGAATCCCAGGACCCGCTATAAACAAAGGTATATGAAGAACTTCCTGATACAGATGACCTCCATGGCCAATAAATCCCCACTCTAGAAACTCTTCTCCATGATCGGCAGTAACCATGATGATCGTGCTGTCCGAGTAACCTCGCATACGAAGCTCTCCGAAAAGTCTTCCGAGTTGAGTATCTACCCAGGTAATACTGCCGTCATACCGGGAAAGAAAGTGCTCAAGGTGCTCCGGATGAACGACCCTGCCGCCTGCGGCAATCTCCCAGACTGATACAGTCAGAGTGTCGTCCGGAAAATACATTGTATCGTACGGGGGTGGCGGATTGTACGGATCATGAACATCGAAGAAATGTATAACCGCCATGAATGGTCTGTTATCATTACTCGATTCAAGCCACTGAAGGAATTCATCAACGGTAACTGCAGCTCTCCCTCCACCGAAATCAGCACAGGAATAGTTATCGAATCCCCTGGCAAAACCATGATTTTCGTTAAGAAGGGCCACATTAAAGAGTCCGCAGGTTCTGTAACCGGCGCTGCTGAATACGGTTGGAATAATGGGTACTTCATTATGCAGGCGATGATCTCCATCGAGTCTTCTTCCGGTTCCATGCTGTTTTGCATCGAGACCTGTGAAAATTGTAGCGGTCGCCGGTAGTGTCCATGGAGCTTGCGCCTGGAAATTCTCCCATCTTGTCCCCATTGCGGCAAGGCTGTCCAGTGATGGTGAAGTCTCCCTGTGGTAACCGTAGCAGCTTAAATGGTCAGCCCTCAGGGCATCTATGATTATCAGAATAACATTTGGTCTGTTAATCGCTGTGGATGTGTTTCCACATGAGAAGGTCAGAACAAGCGCGAATAAAGGGAACGCTGAAAGAAGTTTCTGCATCTTTAGATTATACCTTTCAGGTATTTTTGCCGTTTCTCCTCCGGGAACTTCTCGATGGCGTATCTGAGCATAGTTCTTGGCATGTTCATGTAATGTTTTCTGAGGAATTGTTCTTCGATTTCAAGATCCTTCTTGCCCACTTCCCTCAGCATCCATCCAACGGCTTTGTGAATCAGGTCATGATCATCTTTGAGAAGCTTCTCCGATATATGGAGGGTATCTTTGAAGTCTTTCATTCTGATGAAGTGCAGGGTGGATATTATGGCTATCCTTTTCTTCCATAGATCGTCCGACCCGGCAAACTCGAACAAGGGTACTCTATCCCTTCTAAAAAGCCAGCCTCCGGGGATATGAGGGGCAGATAGGTCAACAAGGTCCCAGTTGTTTATCCATTTCGTACTGGCCATGTACAGGCTGTAGATTTCCTCCTGGGGATGCGTATCACCCTTCTTGAAGGCATCCACCATTACAAGAAGTGCGAACAGTCGCTCCTCGTGCCAGCGGGAATGCAGAAGCTTCACCGTATCTGCCAGGGAGAGTCCTCTGAATTTTCTGACGAGTTTTCTTATGTGCGGAACCCTTATGCCGAGGAATTTGTCTCCTTCGCCGTATTCCCCTTTGCCGGTCTTGAAAAACCTCTGGTGAACCCGGGCTCTCTGTGGCTCTGCGAAGTTTCTCAGCTCACTGCAGATCTCAAGGATTTGATCATGCATCCTTATTCTCCATCAGTGTTTTCTTTAGAAGCTTTTTTAATGTAGCAACTATTTTCCGGGGTTTTACATCCTCAAGTTCTATTGCAGTGCAGTTGTTGAATCGAGCAAAATCAGCAAGTTTTGCGGTGAAGACCGGAAGGAATTCTTCCCATTTATCGAATCCTTCCCTGAACTGCAGGTTCCGCAGTATGAGAACAGCTCGTTTCCTGTCAGCTTTGGGGTCCAGACGGGCAATGAATTCGGTTCCCCACAGAACAGGTAGAACAAAATAGCCGTACTGTCTTTTGTTCTTTGGAGTGTAGCATTCAAGGGCGTAATCGAACATGAAAAGCATGCTTAATCTATCGCGAAGAATAATGAGATTATCAAAGGGTGAAAGAATATGTACATCCCTTGAACCCTCACTGTCCACAGGCAGGCATTCCAGCTGATCCGGAAGCGCAAAGTATGCGCCATCCCCCTCTACACTTACCCCGATGATTTCATCCTGTTCAAGTAAGCTGTCAACTGCACTTTTTATTACTTCTCTGCCTGCTGCATGGATATGTTTAACGATATCATTCAGTGTAGAGACACCCTGCGCCTGCAGCGCCCTGCGAACAAGAAACCGCCCCAGTTCATCTTTTTCTGGTATTGAAGTATCGGTACCTTGTGGCAGTACCCTCCCGGTAAGATCGTAGATCCTCTGGAAATTATCCCTTCGGGTAACCATCAGATCGCCTCTCCAGAAGAGAAGTTCAAGGGCTGTCTTAGCCGGCTTCCAATCCCACCACTGCTCCCGCTTCACATCGGTGTTGGATTTAAAATCCTTTGATCCCAGCGGTCCTTCTTTCCTGATTCTGGAAATGACTTCGTCCATCAGGTGTCCGCATTTCTTTAATCTGTCTTTTGCCCATTTGTCCATTGGGTCGCTGAAGTTCTTCATCCGGTAGGTGTAGTATCTGTAGTCCTTTATTGGAAGATATGATGCCGCATGCCCCCAGTACTCGAATATCGTTCTGTCCACCGCCTGCAATTGATGGAGCATATCAGGATGGTACCCGCCGAATCTGGTCCAGAGGGTATGGTGGTGCGCCCTCTGTACAACCGAAATAGTATCTATCTGCACATAACCGAGGTTCTCAATGATCCGGGCTGTTCTATCTTTCCCTGATGAGGTTTCGGGGATGTCAGACAGCATCTGTGAATCCAGGATCAGCCTTTTAGCCTGATATGAACTGAGGTTCATCATGCGGTTCATTGAGTACTGATATGAAAGCTGCGTGTTCCATAGAAACAGGTATGCTTGCGTAATGCGATTCTATTTCTATTTTTCAAGACTTATGATTTTAGCAAGGTTCGAGCATAGAAGCGACCGGTTGCCATTCGGGTTTATGGCAATGTCGTATACAGTTCCGTGACCGGATGTTGTAGCTTCCACATCGTTATTCTGCGTATTAATCACCGAAACACCGCTGTTCTCGTGAGCTACGAACAGGTAATGACCATCAGGAGTGATCGCGACTGCAATGGCAGGGCTGGATATTGGATAGGTGGAATAATGCTGACCAGTTCCTGTATCTATTCCCCATATTTCACTGAGTGAATCCGGGGCTGCATAAACCAGGTTGCCTGAACCCGCGTACAGATCGTTAATTCCACCAGGAACAGCGCATTCAGCCACTACCGTACTGAAATCACCGGTAGAAATTTTCTTGATCGTATTATCGTAACCGTCAGCTACGAAAATCGCTGTTCCGTCCGCAGTAATGGCAGCCGCTACAGGATCATGAAGCCCCGATACAGATTCTACCGCTGTCACATCCCATGATTGAGAATTGATCGTAATAACAGTTCCGCTGGCTCCTACCGAGTACAGGTGCCAGCTTCCGCCGACGGGCTCCGTAAGTATAAATCTGCCGTAGGAGCTGAGGGCAACAGGATTGTGCACTATGTAGGTGCTGTTGCTTACGTAGAAGAGCAGATTACCGCAGAGCGCAAGAGCATACCCCCCTTCGGCGGTTGCTCCTACATCCTCAACCGTATACCCCTCGAGGTACACACGGGCAAGGCAGTAACCGTTTTCGTAATCTACAAAATAGAGACTGTCCGCCGCCGCGATACCATCTCCACCATCTTTAAGATAGCAGCAGTGAAGCGGAGTGGTGGGGACGCCTATGTCCTGCAGGAAGTAGAAGGGAAAATCGGCTGATATGACCGGACTTGCGACGTCGCAGCCGGTTCCCGATAAAACCATAACCGCAGCAGATAAAACTGAGAGCATAAACACAGTATTTTTCATAATCATTCTCCTGTAAACAATTCCTTCATTCTAATCGCGTCTTTTACGGCTTGACCGAAATGACAGTTATTGAACATTACAAACATTTGTTCAGATTCCGCACCTAACCTGTTTATAGCAGGCAACCAGGCCCGAAGTTCCTCATCACTGTAAGTATAATCATACCGGAGCGGACCACCGTTCCACCACTGTGAGATATTCCTGCCATGGAACCTTACGTATCCGAAGGGTTTCCCGCCTATACTGATCGGAGGCGGCAGATGGGGAAGCCTGGGCAGATCGACCGACACCAGGGCCATCCCGGCCCCGCTTATCCGCTCTAGAATATCCTTCCGGTACCACTCATCGTACCTGAACTCCACGGCAAGCGGCACTTCACCTGTTTTCCTGTTAAGTTCTTCCACGTACCGCACACTCGATTCTGAGAGTTTGAATGAATATGGGAACTGCGCGAGCAGACCGGAGAGCTTCTCCCTCTCAATGAATGGTTCAAGCATTCTTGCGTACTGGTCCCACTGCACCGGAGAAGCATCCCTTGAGTGTGTCATGCTGGAATGCAGCTTTACGGTAAACTTGAAATCGCCGGGGGTTTTGTTTACCATGTTCCATGAAACCTTTGGATGCATTATCCTGTAGTATGTGCTGTTCACCTCAACGGTTGAAAAATGCTTTGAATAGAAATCCAGCATTTCACCTTTCGGGGTGCCCGGGGGATAAAAGGGACCAACCCAGTCGGGGAAGCTGTATCCGGAGGTGCCGAGCCGAAGCTCCATTTTTCTGTACTGTGTCTGGGCACTCAAGATTCATCTCCTGACAATCAGCTCATTGTTTTCCCATACGATTATTGGTACATCACTCCGGGCTTCGATATCGTCAGTAAAGATAAATACGCATTCGTTATCGCTATCAAGATAATCAAGGTAGATGGGAATGTTTCTCATCTCAGATTCTATGAGTGACGTGTGGCGGAGCAGAATATGACAGCTTTCTTCCCGTTCCCTGGGAAGTGTGTCATAAATATTCTCCAGTCCGTAGAAAACTATTTCGTTCTTTGGGAAAATATTGCTGAAATTCACCGATTCACGCCTCGTGAGAACTCCAAGAACGACAACGCAGAGAACAGCTGCAAGCGAAGCAGCCCGGTATTTTTCTCTTGCGATTTTCATACTTCCCGCGAAGTATACAAGGAATATTACCGTAAATGCTGAGGCTATGTATACGTAATGAGTTGCCGCGTCACTTATAATGGACTGACAGCTGTAAGCTCCGGTCACGAGGACCGCTACGGCCAGCTTTCGCCACTTCCGGGTAAACAGACCAGTGTAGTTCAGCAGCAAGCCTGCAATAATCATATATACGAACAGACGAAGAATGAACCTGCCCATGAAGAATGTGCCGGAAACCTGTGAGATCAGTATCAGAATATGTGCAGGTATTTCCCGCATCGCGGTATAGTATCCGTAACCACCGATATCTCCAAATATCAGCAGTCTGGATACAATGTATGGGACCAGAACGAGAACCAGAGAAGTCAGAAATACAATAGTATTCCTTCTGCATGATTTCCTGCCGGGCCAGAGGAAATACATTATCGGCAGAGTTAGAATATTTATCATTCCCAATTCCTTGCTGCACATGGCAAGCAGAAAATACAGGGCTGGAAGGAATGCCTTATGAGTGACCTCCTTCTCGCGAGAGAGAAGATAAGCTGCATTCAGTGCAAGTATGGAGAACAGACAGACCATGATGTCCCCCCTGGCAACGATCATACCAATCGCAACAACCGTGCCGGGATGGACAAGGAATATCGTACTGGATGCAGCCGCAAGCCATTTCCTGCCGGACAGATTTTTTACGAAACGGTAGATGGCAAAGACGCAGAGAAAATGCATAACAAAGTTAATCAGTCTGTAAGCCGTCGGGTTAAAGCCGAAGACATGGTACTCCCCAAGGAACGTAAGGTTGACCAGCGGCCTGAAAAAACCGCTAAGTTTTCCCTGGTCGTTCATCCAGCTCCAGCTATCTACTATATACTGCCCGAAAGGCACATCATTTTTAAGTGGATTAAGGAATGATACAAAATCCTGGGGGTAAAAAAATGTGCCAAGTAAAGGCGCAAAAGTCCATGCGACATAAATCACCAGAAAAAGACCTGTAACCCATGGCACATACCTTTTTACATTCATTGATTCCAGCTTCAGTCCCATCGCAGTTCCCTTCCACAAGCTGTGATTACTCTGTCTTGGTCTTCAATCATATCTTTCATGCACTCGCAGTCAATAGAACTTAACTTACAATTGTTCTGCCCCCGGTAACAGCCTTCTCGCCGTAGCGGTACCGGATATGATCAATTGCCATAATGACTTTTTCATTTCTTCCTCCGAATATTTCAAGCTGACGCCCTGATTCATCGGTAAGGGAAGTGAGACATACTCCTATGAGCCTTATTCTGGAGTTGATCGCAAGGCGAGCCAGCGAACGGGCGGCGGTGTAAATTGTTCTGGCGTTGTCAGTGTATTCTGCGAGTAACCGGGCCCTTGAGCGGCGCTGCATATTGCTTAGCCTGTATTTCAGTGTGACGGTACTTCCCGCAAGACCCTTGTCACGGGCTCTGCGGGCCACTTTCTGGCTCATCATTGCAAGCACCGGAAGGTATTCATCTGGTTTCATGACATCCGTACTGAACGTATGTTCATTGCTTATTGAAAGCGGCTGCCTCGCTAGGTCTCCGGGAACCACCGGTGAATCATCGATTCCTCTGCAGAGAAGATAAAGACTTTCGCCATGTTTTCCCAGAATGCCCCGAAGCTGCTGACGGGTGAATTGTCGCAGATCCGCTATTCTTTCTATCCCCAGGCTGAGAAAACGCCTTTGTGTTGCGGGGCCTACGCCCCAGATCCTGCCCACCGGAAAATCAACGATGTCATCCGGCTTCAGTTCTGCGATTCCCCTTGGTTTTGCCTCGCCGGAAGCCATCTTGGCCAGGAACCTGTTCCGCGCAATGCCTACGCTGGCCCAGAGTCCCGTACCCTCCAGAATATCCTTCTGTATGCGCAGAGCCATTTCCCGGGGCGATCCGTTACCGATGACAGAGGTTATGTCCATGAACGCTTCATCAATACTGGCTGGGTCGAGTATTGGGGAAAACGATAGAAGTATCTCCAGAATTCTTCTGGTATATGATGCGTAGCTTCCGTGGCTTCCGGAGATTATAGCTGCGCCCGGCGCGAGCCGCATCGCCTTGACTATAGGCATGCCGGATCTTACTCCGAATGCGCGGGCCTCGTAGCTGCAGGAGGCCACAACTGACCGGAGGGTCCTGCCGCCTACAATTACGGGTTTCCCCTCAAGCCATGGAAAGGAGAGTCGTTCAACCGAAACGAAGTAAGTGTCCATATCAATGTGGAGTATGGAGCGCATAAGCATACTGCCTAACTATTTTCGGAATAGTGGAAGTCAAGTGTCCAGGTGAGATCGGATGTGTCAAGGTGGAGCTCGTATACATCTTCTCCGCTGGTGCGGACGACGTAATAAAAAAGAGGATATGCCCCTTCGCGGTTTTCCCACTGCGATGACACCGAAGTAATATGGTACACATGGCCGTTCCACCTGAACCGGCAGGGCTGCACCTTCCCGCGGGCGAAATGCCCTATCATTTCCACGGGCTCACTGTACCTGGTTACCACATTACACCTCTTTCACGGAACAAAAATAGTAAACATATGTTTAGCAGTCAAGACAGGTGGGGTCGGACCTAACATCTAAACATTATGTTTAAATGTTAGGCATATCTCATCATTAAACAGACAAAA
>JAGLOY010000029.1 GCA_023138735.1 Candidatus Aegiribacteria sp.
GACAAAATGTTTAGATGTTAGGTCCGGCCCCCAGTGTTTTATGAAGGCGCCAGATATCCCGGAGAGCCCGGGGAACACGTTTTATAAGAGGCAGAGGTGTTGCACGGATCTCCCTTAAGTGAATGGGGATTTCGCGAATCCTGACTCCGGATCTCTGGGCTCTTATCACCAGTTCGGTCGGAAAGATGTCAAGCTCATACTCACATAAGGGCAGAGTATCCTTGATAGCATTCCGCCATACGACCTTCGGACCGTGTGTATCCGTCCCTCTGTACCCAAGAAGGCTCTTGAGAAGAAATGTAAGTGTAAGAGTTGCGGCCTTTCTTATCAGCGGACGCCGGTCATCATTTCCCGCAAGTACCTTGGAGCCCTGAACAAGGTCAACATCATTCCTGCCCAGGAGCTGCAGCCCCCTTAACCAGAAATCCATATCAAGCACATCCAGATCATCAATTATGATTATGTCCGCCTGCGATCTCATAAGCCCGGTTCTCATCGCCAGGCCGTAATTGGGCAGGGGAAGTGATATGAAATCAAGAGTGGTGTATCTTTCTTCAAGATCGTGAAGCAGATCTTTTGTCCTGTCCGTTGAACCGTTCTCAATAACCGTTATACGGAACTCCGGCGGAAGAATCTTAAGAACAGGCACAAGCTGGCTTTCGAGAATACTCTCCTCGTTATAGACTGGTACGATAACCTCGACTGTTGACGCATCGTCCGGGCGGGTTTCATTGAGGTTTTCCGTCATACTCATTTCTTTACTCATGAAGTTTTTCTCCTCCTGTAACCTACCCTGGCCGCCAGCAGGCTCAATTCAAAGAGAAAATACAGAGGAAGTGTAAGCATGATCTGAGTGAGAGGATCAGGCGGGGTGAGGATGGCCGCGATAATGAGAAGCCCTACTATTATATGCCTCCTGTATCTCGCCAGAACATCAGGAGTTACGACTCCGAGGCTTACGAGTATAAGTATTAGAACCGGCAACTGGAATGCAACACCGAATATTATGATGAACCTGCTGAGAAAGCCTATATAGTTCGCAAGACTCCAGTGGCCTATGATGTTCCCTGTCTCGAAACTTCTGAATACATCGATAGCCGGTTCCAGCATTAGAAACCATGCAAACGCCGCCCCGGCAAGAAACAGAAGGACGGATGCAAAAGCCGAACGAACCGCTGTTTTTCTTTCTTTCCTGAAAAGACCAGGTGAGACGAATCGCCAGAACTGGTAGAAGATAACAGGTGAGGAAACAAGGATGCCTGCTGCAAGCGACAGGTTGAGATGCGCTGCGAAAGCCTCTGTGGGGGCAAGGGTCTGAAGTTCAGAAGGAGCGCTGGAAAGAACAACCTCCATTATCTTCCTGCTGAAAACGAACGATACAACGATCGAACCCGCCAGAACCCCCAGAATGCAGAATAATCTTTGTCTGAGCTCTTCAAGGTGATCCCAGAAACTACCCTCTGTGACATTTTTCAAATATCGATCACACCTTCAGCAGGTTAAGAACGGACGGAAGAACCTTCTCCTCCTGATCAGGCGACAAGTACGTCAGTCTGCAGTCGCACCAGTCAAAGGGGAGTGCCCAGATTCGCCCGTTCTTCCTGGTTTTCTTGTCTCTTTCGAACAGGCGGGAAAGTTTCTCCCCGGAGATCATGTTATCTACGCTCGTTGGGAGACCGGCCTGTTTCAGCATACGCCGTATCTCTTCGGGGAGATTCCTGTTACCTCCACGGCTCACCGCAATGGCTGCCTCCCCCAGAAGTCCCAGACCCACGGCTTCTCCGTGCGTGAGCCGGAACTCGCTGGCGCCCTCAAGTGCATGTCCTATGGTATGCCCCAGATTAAGAAGCATTCTATTTCCGGTTTCTCTAAGATCCAGGGCTACTATACCGCCCTTCACTTCAATGCATTTGTGTATAATCTTCAGGATATTGTTCTTATCAGGTTTCTCAATATCAATCAGTTCCAGTAATCCCTGTATCGACCTGTCCCCTATCAGTGCGGTTTTTACTATCTCCGCGATCCCGCTTCTGAATTCACGATCCGGAAGAGTGTCGAGAAAATCAGGTGCTATAAGTATCTTTTCGGCGGGATTGAACGTTCCTACCTGGTTTTTGGCTCCGGCCAGATTCACCCCGGTTTTTCCCCCAAGACATGCGTCCACCATGCAGAGAAGGGTGGTGGGAACTAGCATCAATCTCAATCCGCGGAGATAGGTTGACGCGGCCATTGCACCGATGTCGCAAACCAGACCACCCCCGACCACAACGACCGGAGTGTCTCTGTGAATCCCTGCGGCTGACATGCTGTCCCATATCTGGGAAAGTGTGAATGTATTCTTCAGAACCTCCCTGGCTTCCATGACGTACAGACCGGAAGCTGACGCTATTGCCGGCTGCAGCAGACTGTCCCACAGTCTTCTCACTTCCGAATCGATTATAAGGAACGGGTGTTCCCATCCATCTGAGATAATATCCAGCCATACGGATTGTTCTGTTCTAAGCGAGCAGGTATGAACAGTCGTTGCAGGCATTTCGGTATTCCACTTGAAATTCATCATTTTGGCCCCCAGACAAACCAGATGAAAACAGCACCAACTGCGGTAGCGGTAATTGTGAACGGCAACCCGATCCTGACGAACTCCATAAATGATACCTTGTAACCGTTCTTTCTCAAAATAGATACGGATACGATATTCGCCGCAGCGCCAACCGGGGAAATGTTACCCCCAAGGCAGGCTCCTATGAGCAGGCCGAAAGTAAGATAGTAATGACTCTGACCCGCTTCTCCCAGTGTCTGTGCGATTGCATGGGTTACCGGTATCATGGCCGTCACGTAAGGAACATTGTCTATGAAAGCACTGAGTACGACCGCGCTTACAACAACTATCAGAAATGCGAGGAAGGGGCTGTTACCGGATATACCGGCAAGGAAAACACCAATTTTATGCATGACTCCCATTTCCTCAAGGGCGCCCACCATGAAGAAGATTCCAGCAAGCAGGAACAGTGTATCCCAGTCAAATTCCTTAAGGATCTCCCTGGCTCTGCGGTTTCCGTGATTTCCCCTGCCTCTGTTTCCAAGATGCCCCCTTCTGAAGAAGGCATGCCATACCACCGCTGTCCCTCCTCCGGCAATACACAGCAGACCTGCCTCTATACCCACACCGGGGACAAAGAAACTGAGTACTGCCAGACCCAGTATAACTCCGGCCAGGATCCAGGCTGGAAACCAGCTGCTGACGGAGGGGATCGTGACTTTCGGAAGCGGTCTTGAGTCTTTTTTCAGAAACCTTTTCAGAATGAAAAATGATGCGATCGCTCCGAGCTGAACGGCAAAGAATATTCCCGGTTTCCCGTTCATGAAAAAGAAATCATTGAAATCCATATTCTCAGCGGCAGCCAGTATCATGCTCGGGGGATCACCGACCAGCGTGGCCGTTCCCTGGAGATTGCTGGCAATCGCAATTCCCACCAGCAGGGCTACGGGGCTGGCCTTCAGCTTCCTTGCCACTTCCAGAGCTATCGGCGCCACGATCATCACCGTGGCTACGTTCTCCACGAAAATCGATATCACGCTTGAGAGGATGCAGAGGTAGATGGCCGCATGGCCGTAATTCTTTGAACGGCTTACTATGTGACCGGCAAGATATCCAGGTACTCCCGTTTCAATGAGTACCTCTGCAATAAGAAGAATGCCGGAGAATATCAGAAGAACACTGAAATTTATACCGCCGGCAATCGAACCCAGCTCACCCCATCCGGCAAAACAGCCGAAGATAAAGGTGAATACAACCGCCAGTCCCGCAGTGACCCAGATCGCCAATCCCCGCTTTTTATGGGCAGCGGCTATGTAAACGTACGCAAAGATAAAGAACAGCGAAAAGATAAGGCCGGAAGTCAAGCTCAGTTACCCTGCTGATACTCTACCAGGGTCAGGCTGCTGTCAGCGGTTGTCCTTGCGACTAATCCCACATCAGGGGCAAGCCAGATGTCTCTGTGAACGATAGTGGTCTCGGGTTCGAATCCTGCAGCTCTGATCCAGTTGATTGTAGTTTCGTGCTGTTTCAGATGATAGCATTGCTCCCATCTTCCATCAGGGCTGGTTTCAATTCCAAAAACAACCGAAGTTCTTACCCAGTCATGACTTATTGTAACGCCCTGGCTCACAGCAAATGTAGATGCTGTATCGGTTCGCGAATATCCCGTTGTAAGCGGCCAGTCCAGCCACGTCACCCAGGCCTGGTAGAGGGGAACTTCGTACCCGTTGAACATCACTCTGTGATCCTCATAGAATTCGAGGTATCCATCATTTGCTATCCAGTATGTATAGTCCGCCCCGGAAAGAATCCTGTAACAGGCTCTCTCTCCCTTCTCGGTCTGATCAATCACCGATACGATCAGTGTTCCTCCACCGTCGATCGAATACTCCCACTGGCTGCCTATATTGTCTATTGGATAGTAGTCCGCTGCCATTCGAAAGAAGAGGGGGTTTCTGCCGCATCCTGCAACTGCTATCAGTATCAGGGCCGGTACTATTACAAGCCATCTCATAATGTCACCTCCCTTGCAATACCAAACTGGAGGGTAAATACATCTCCGCTTTCTATTTCAGCCATTATGCTGGAATAATCTCCACCAACTTCTCCTCTGAAGCCGCCTCCCAGACTGAAATTCCATCTGAGTCCGACCTTCCAGAACGGATCCCAGGATGCGGGATCGGTACCTCCGCTGTTGCTCAGTGTGCTTCTGCAGAATCCGAACGCGCACACTACACCCGGGTTGAAGATTTTTCCCCAGGGTCTCAGGTAGTATCCTGCTTTCAATTGAGGTTTAAAGAAGGTCAGGCTTGCTGCCCCCTGATCGTTGCTTCCGAAAACGTTCAATGAAAGCCCCAGTCCAGCCTTGAATGAGGGAGTAACGATCCACGATGCGGACAATCCGGCATCTACTCCTGTATTCAGGCTTTTTCCCCACTGCCCGGTTGGATATGAAAGACCGGTTTCCGCAGAAAAATCAATATCAATGGCCGAGCAGATTGCTGCGACCGAACATGCCAGTATCATGGCCCATTTCAATTCTAAATACCTCCTCACAGATCCAGGGCAGGCAGAGCTTCATCCTGCATTCCTATATGGATCTTTATTGTTCCTCCAGCTACTTCCCGCGATGCGTTCTCGGCAAGATGCGGAATATTATTCTCCTGACTAAGGTGGGCAAGAACGCAAACTCTCATCTCTTTATGATAAACAGTTCCCAGAAGATCCGAGGCAGTACTGTTCGACAGGTGTCCGGTTGTTGAAGCTATCCTCTGCTTCAGATACCAGGGGTAACTGCCGTTCCACAGCATCTCCTCATCATGGTTGAACTCCAGGACCACAGCGCTGCATCCTTTCAGATTCGCTTCAACCAGAGGGCTGGATTTCCCCAGGTCAGTCGCGATTCCCAGTTTCCCGGAGTCCCATTCTATCACGTAGCCTGATGGGTCGACCGCATCATGGGCAACGCTGAAAGCACTTACTGTAAAGGAATGGAAGTCCACGCTGGTTCCATTTTCAAGGATCTCGGTACCCGGCAGCTTTCTCAGGCTTTTCCTGGAGGCACCAAGAGTACCGCTGGAACCGTACACAGGTATATTCCATTTTCGAGCGAGCACACCGGCTCCCTTTATATGATCCGAATGTTCATGACTTATGAAAAGAGCTTCGGGAAAGAGGCCTCCGAATCCAGCTTCATGGAGTCTCTGGGTATGTTTCTTTCCGCTCAGTCCGGCATCGAAGAATACCATACAGCCGTCATGCTCGATCACAAAGGCATTCCCCCGACTTCCACTGGCCAGCACACCAAGTCTCATAAGCTACCACTTTCCAGGAGCCTGCCCAACAATGAAACATTGGCATAAAACCCACACATCTGGCTATAATGCCAGCAGATTATCGTCAAATACATCCAGTATTCTCCTCAAATCTACCTGCATTCTATCTCAGCTGTGAGAATATTCTGCTCAATGTACATTGTCGGACACACTCCTAGTAGTAACACGTTGAAAGACAGCTGAATCTATCGGAAAATCAGTGCTGCCCTGCTCTCCCCAGAAATTCCTCATCACCCAGACATCATCAGAAGATAGCGAATTGAGGCTGAAGACACATACACCTCTGATGCCCTGGGCAAGTGCTTCCGATGCCCCTGCAGTCGCACTGGAAATAGGTTGATTGTAAACACCTATTCCATGAACGACTCTGTCCGGGCATACTGCCGCCCCAAGAACCGCCAGTTCCCTGGCCTTCTGTGTATTGGTTGTGTAAGCCATGGTACACACGAAATCAACCAGCCCGGCTTCCAGCCATGACCTCCAGTCACAGGAATAATGGGATTTTGCTTCATGTGGATCGGCCATTACAGCGCATGACAGGACTACTCCGGGGGCTTCACTTCTCAGAACCGACCTTACAGTTTCCACAGCCAGGGTGACGTTGTTAATTTTCCAGAGGGACCATAGATCTGTAAGCTCATCGTTCTGCCCGTACCTCCTGAGCATATCCAGGGGATCAAGTCCGGTTTCCAGAAAAAATATACCTGCCGACAGCGGCTCAAAACCGAAGGACGGATTGGGATACCTGATGTAATCAAGATGAATCCCATCCACGTTATAGTTCACCGCTATCTCCCGGGCAACATCCGCAAGAAATGCCCTTACTTCTGGTAATGCCGGTGATAGTGTCGCTCCTACCAACCCGTTCCGTTCACATTCATCCTTTGTGTAATCCCTTGTTGATCGGCCATACACATCGGTCATGAACCACTCAGGGTGGGTATACCAGATATGTGTCGAATCACCCGGCGGGTAAGATGAGGACCAGACAAGGAAAGCGTTAATCCAGGCGTGAACCTCCATACCTCTGGGTCTTGCCCGGGCAATTGTATAGGCAAGGGGGTCAAAACCATCCTGAAAGGAGGCTGCTGGCAGTATGGATGAATTGTAGTACGCTTCGGCTCTTCCGGCTACCTGAACAATTAATCCATTTGCTCCCGCCTCTTCGGCTCTGTCTATCAGTTCATCAATAGATTCAGGACTTTGCAGACCATCTCTTACAACCCAGAAGAATCGGCGGTCGCAGTTCTGATCGGCCGCATTACCGCCCTGGGTCGCAATGAGAACCAGAACCGATAGAAGAATGGTGCTAATCCTCACGTCTACCGCCCTTCTCCGATAGAATAATCTTCGAAAATGACCTCAGGAAGTGTTCTATATCAACAGTAGTGTTACATACATCTATGGAGAAACCAAGGTACTGCTCAGGATTGGAAATATCCAACCCGATTCTGTCAAGGTAGGATAAACGATCGGTAGAGTTGTGAGATGGGAGGATAATGTTCTCCTTTTCCAGTTTTAGATGAAGTTTCTCAGGCGGATTGCTGATATAGAGCAGTGCGGTTCCCGGTAGAATATGCTCGAGATCACCTCCGATGATAGAATACCTGACATTGAATGAGTCAAGACCATCAAGAATGTCGGCTCTAAGCTGATTGACTATCCTGCTGCGGGGTTCCATGCTGTTTCCCATAACATCCATCGCTGCCGCCATACCTGCTATTCCGGGTATGTTGGCCATACATGATAGTTCCGGCGCCGCACTCGTAAGCCATGGATCCACATCAGACATCACAATAGCCGCTGCGCCCGGAGGGCCTCCGATTTTGAGGGAACACACTGTGATAAGGTCGATATCTGTATCGGATATATCAATCTTAATTCTTCCTGCCGCATCACATGCATCCGTATGGAACCAGGCTCCAGCCGAACGGGCTGTTTCTGCAAGTTCCCGTACCGGCTGAACGATTCCGGAAATTCCGTTGACCCAGGCACAGGTGACCAGACCGGTTTCATCTGATACTGCCTCTTTGAGTGATTCCGGGATTATCCTGCCGGAGCTGTCGATCGCAAGTATGCTTACGGTTGATCCTTCACTTCTGAGAATTTTCAAAGCGGCTACTACGGAGCACTTCTCAACGGGGGAAGCTGCAATGTGCCCTCTTCCCGCCTCCCTTGCCAGCCGTCCTGCGGATAGAATGGCAAGCCCGTTGGCCATGCCATCGTCGCTGCAGAACATTACCTGTGATCCACCAAAGGAACGGGCTGTACGCTCCTTCAGTTCTTCCAGAACCTCCTGTGCCCGCCTCCCGGGGAGATTGGTGCTCCTCGGATGTCCGTACCCCTGCTGCAGAGCTTGCGAAACAGCCCTTTCTGCCTCTACATGGAGGGGCATAACTGTAAGATTGTCCAGGTATGCTGTCTTATTCAGCAGGTTCATCCTCTCGAGGTCAGAAGTGATCGGGAAACTCTTCCTTCTCCGGTCTTGCAAAGAGTTCTCCGAGGGCTTCAGTCGCCGGGATCTCGTTGTTGATAATTTTACGTACAGTACTGGTTATAGGCATCTCCACATTGTATTCATCTGCTAGCAGCATCACGGCGGTAGCTGTATCAACCCCCTCTGCAAGCTGGAGACTCTCAATCTCGGTTCCTTTTCCAATGGCTTCGCCGTACAACCGGTTATTGCTGTATGGGGAGAAGAGAGTCGCTTCGTAATCGCCCAGGTGAGAAAGTCCGTATACGCTTCTCCAGTCACCACCCATTGCGGCTGCCAGTCTTGCTACTTCCTGCGGAGCCCTCGCCATTAGTGCTCCTTTGAGACCGGAATGGTTCAGCCCGTCAAGTATCCCTGCCGCAATTCCAATAACATTCTTCGCTGCTGCTCCCACTTCACAGCCGATGATATCCCGGGACCAGTAGAAACGTATCAAATCGCTGCTCAGCAATCTTGCAATACGTACCGAATCATTCTCGTTTTCAGATGCGATTATCATGCAGCTTGGTACCCCCGCAACAAACTGCTGTGGGTGTCCCGGGCCTACCCAGATCGAAAGGCTCCGGGGTTTCAGACCCTCCGCCTGAGATATCTCAGTAAGCCTCTTTCCGGTATCCTTTTCTATGCCTTTCATGCAGAGTATCAGATCGGTGGCCGAAATATCAATCTGTCTGAGTTGTCCGCAGAGGCTTCTGAACTTCTGGGCTGGGACCGTAACAATAATCATATCGGAGCCGGATACTTCTTCTATATCACTGGTCAGGCGTATATCGGGTGGAAGTTCCAGATACCTGTTCTTTCTGGTTTCCTGAAGCCTGATGAATCCGGGGATACCTTCAGGCTCCCAGCCTGTGACGGTATTTCCAACCCTGGATCCGTACCAAAGATGGAAGCTGCCCCATCTTCCACACCCGAGAACAGCCTGTATAAGCGGCATGCTATTCTATTCCGTCCTGCTCCTTCTGGGGCCGGGGCATTGTCTTCACCGAACCATACTGCTCAAACAACCTCCCCCAGCCTGTATCGAGGGCTTTCCTGATCCGTTTCTTCCCGACAAGATTGAGCCAGAAAACATCATGATAGAGCCTGCTGGCAAAAAAGGCCCACGGAACGATGGGAGTCCTCAGGAGGAAATTCTCCATGGGTTTCAGCCAGCCATGGTAGATCATCTTCTGCCCTCTGCTGGCGAAGGTTTCCGTCTGTACGAAATGGAAATTAACATCGGAAATATCCTCACCGACCACTTCTATATCAACCGGGTCTCCCGTACCCAGACCTTCCTCATGGGCAAGGCGGATGAAATCCAGTTTCATTGGATCGAATCCCTGCATTTTTGCGCTTATCGCGTCAATTGCCACCTGATCCGCGGATGCAAGAATGTAATTCTTTACATGGGGTATCATTGCTCTGGGTCCCGGGCCTTCCCCTGCGAATGTGCCGTCCATTACTGCCAGAAGACCGGGATGGATCTCCTTCTGAATCCGCAGAAGATCAACAAGGGTTTCATGTATAACACTGTGAGTCCAATGTCTGCGCTCACTCAGCAGTCCTCCGAAAGCGTTCTTCATGGCTCCCGTAATCGTAGTGAAAACGTGAGTTTTCATTGTGGGGAGCTGGATTATGTTCTGTCCGATCAACGCATCCGGGATTTTGACTCCATCCGGGAATATCTTTCCAAGCACCCTGAACGGTTTTTTCGGCTGGAACTTAACCCACTTAACAGGCTTCTCATATAGTCTGATCTTCTCGATACCATGAAGATCCTCATCAACCTGCCTCAGATGATTACCTTTTTCACCTCTTTTATCGCTTACCACTACGGTTCTGTTGTGTGTGGATACAAGCTGTTCTCTGCTGAAACCATCTTCCAGGAGTGTCCGGATAACCGCATCGAGCTGCCACGGTGTTGTTGAACATGCTGGATACCAGTGATGCCACGAAACATTTATCTTCAGGAGAACCTTTTTGCTTTTGTCAAGATAGTCCAGATAGCCTATACTTTTTAGCAGCTTGCGGTAATCCTCAAGAACAGTATCAGGCGAAGTTTTCAGTACAGCCACTTTACTCTTCATTTTCTTTTCCCTCTAAGTTATTTACAGGTGCCTCACGTTCCCTGTTACCGTACATTCCCGTTGTTTTCCATCTTCTGTGCGCCCACCAGTAAAGCTCGGGGTTTCTGATTATCACCTGCTCGAGCTGTGTGGTGTATTTCTGAGTAACCTCTTTTTCAGCTTCTTCCGGTGAAAGATTCCTGTCGGGATAAACCGGTTTTCCAATCACGAGCCTGTGATCCGGTCCTTTCCCTTCCCGCACAAGTACCGCAGGAACTACGGGTACCCCCAGTTTCACGGAAAATGCCGCAGCTCCCCTTGGAGTTGATGCCGGATAGCCGAAGAAATCGATAACTACTCCGCTGTCGCCTGCATCCTGGTCGGAAAGCCAGCATACGTACCCGCCCCTTCTCATCGATTTCAGAACTCCCTTAACTGCCGATCTCCTGTTGTAAAGCTCTATTCCATGAATGGATCTCATTCTGTTAATGTATGCATCCACAAGGCCGTTGCTCTGCCTGCCTACAAGAAAAGCCACGTCTCCCAGTTTATATCTGCAGGCAACACCAAAAAGTTCCCAGTTCCCGAAATGACCGGTGATGATTATTGCACCGCTCAAAGCTTTCAGAGCATCCAATGCTTCGGGATCCTCAACAGTAACATGCTTTGTGATGTAATTTTCACCCATTCTGTTCTGGCGGGCGAATTCCAGCATGAACCGGCCCGAGTTCATATAGGAATGAAGTCCAATTCTATCGAGCTCCCTTTGGGATCTGTCCGGAAAGGCAAGCCGCAGGTTCATAATCACTATCTTCTTCCGGATCCCGAGAATGCTCCAGGCTGTCCAGCCCAGACAAGCGCCCAGGGCAAGGGCGCATCTTAAAGGCAGAAGCCCTGCAAAGAATATTATCGTACGAGTGAGAGCATATTCAATTCTATGTAGCAGTGTAAGTTTTCTTTCAGCTCCCATTTCAGCTCCTGCTCAGTGGAATACGTATCTTTACAGCATGCTCAGGACAGAGCTCATGGCAGCACAGGCACATAATGCACTTTTTCCGGTTCATCACGGCCTTTCCGTTTACTATAGTTATGGCCTCAACCGGACATCCGTTCGCACATATGGCGCACCCTACGCATTTATCCGTGGCAACCGGAGGTTTCTTGAAAATATACCGAGCAATACTTCCGAGGAATGATGGCAGAAGGTTGTAGAAGCTCTCCCCTGGTATCCGGAAATCTGCAAGCACACAATCCTCTGTGCCACTTGTCTCTATTCTCTCATGAGCCAGGCCCAACCCTCGCTCAAGGGCGACTCTGTTGGTTCGAAGTTTGCGGGGATCCAGTCCCGCCAGCCCGGTCATAATAACATCGAGGCATACACCATCCCTGGCGACTCCAAGTATTCCATCCCATCTAGGTGTACCGTCGGTACTGGGACCCTTTCCGTCCATGGCCAGAATCGCATCCATTACATGAAAGTCGAAATCGACAATCGTGTAGATATCCACAAGTGTCCTGGCAAAATCAGCAGGTTTTATGGCATTACAGTGGTGGATGGCTTTTCCGAGTCCGGGAACGGCCCCGAAAGCATTCTTCACCGCATTGGTCAACCTGCACAGGCCATGGGTCTTGAATTTGCACATGTTGATAAGCACATCTGCATCAACTACGGGTTTCGCGATATTGTAGGTTCGATTATCAAGGGATACTTCAACAGATCCGGCTCTTTCAAAGTTGACCAGTTCAATTCCCAGTTCGTCCGCTACAGCTTCAAAACCGCAGTTCTCCCAGTAGCGCTGCACACCCTTTACAGCTCCGCCGGGGCTGTCACCGACGGTAACTTCGCAGCCTTCCCTCTTAAGAAGCACAGCAACGGCAGCGACTACTTCAGGATGTGTAGTTATTGCCCTCTCAGGGGATTTTGCGGACAGCATGTTAACCTTAAGCAGAACCTTTGCACCAGGTATAACAGATTCAGGCCAGCCTCCGGCCAGATCTATCATTTCACCGAGGTTGTCGATCAGTGCGGTTCTGTCGTAATTCTCGAACCCTGATCTCAGTACTACATCAAAGGGCATATCACCTTTCCGCGTAACCTGCATGATCAGCTGACCGACATTGCTGAGCTGCTCTCACAGGTAGATATTAATCAAGTAATGAATCTACAAAACAAGGTCTTGCATGGCTAGCTGATGATGATACTCTGCCGGTGAACAGGCGATTTCCGATAGCGGATAATAAGATAATCTGCTGCATAGATACTCTTGTTCATCCGTAGTACGGTAACCGCATGAAGGTCATTGTTTTTCCGGTATCAATTCTATGTTGTCAGCATTAAAACAAGGCCACTGATTTTCACTGAGAGTCCAATAAGTCAACGGAGAGAATGTCCATAAAATGGGATTTAGAGTTTCATAATCCAGGGCACCATCTATTATTCCATTTTCATTGACCCATACGCTTTTCACTTCACAGATAAACAGAGTATGAGCACTCGGGTGGTCTTCATCCAATTCAACCAGACTTACCGAGTTTACCACCTCACACTCAAATGAAACGATGCTGCCGTTAACCATTGGTGAGTTTTCATTCTCACCGTAGAAAACATTGAATACTCCACTTTTGTCATAATCTCTTCCAGATACCATTCCAACAGCGTCAACTAGCGGAATAAGCTCAGTGGTAGGAATACTGATACTGAAACAATTGTTTCTCATTATTGCTTCATGGGTCATATGCCTTTTCTGGATGGAAACACCAAAAAGATACGGATCAACTTCCAGGCGGGTAATCCAGGCAGCTGTCATAAAGTTGACTTGATCATCGATTATAGTGCCAATGAGTACGACCGGAAGTGGCGGATCGTAAAATATAGATTCTACCTGTTCCATTTGAATATCTTCAGCCGTTTCTGTTGCAATTGCACTGGATATAATGCAAAACAGCACCAGCATGAATTGAATTACCATTTTCATTTTTTCTCCTTTTAGGCTTGAACAGGTTTGTCGAATCCAGCGATCAGATTATTCGCAAATCTTTAAAAACATTTAAATTAAGTACTTAGCACACCAAGAGACAGTAAAAATGAATCTATTTAAGCAGAATGCAAAAGTAAAGCAGATAGAGCAGGTAGATCAAAAGAGTTTAATTTATACATCATGAGCGCCAGTGAATGCTTCTCGTGTAATAACCGCTGAAGATATCGGCTTCCTAGAAAGTTATCCACAACTCCGGATCGGATGGCAGTGACTGCAGAACATCCATGTTGATGGAAAGAGAGTATTTCTCAGCCAGTTCTTCGAGCCAGACCTGCGTACGCTCTTCTGAAAGTCTTCCTTTTACGATCTGATAAAGCTCCCCTTCAAGATCGTCATAAGTTGCGAAGCGGGGAGGAAATACCTCCACAAGCCTGAAAGCGAAATACATCTGATTCTCAAAAATCGGCGACAGGCTTGACCATGTCAAGGTATCTCCCGGGTCCATGGAGAAGACCTCATCTCCCCTGAATCCGGGTATATCTTCCCTGAGAAGCGGTCGTGTGATGTTGGAAGGCGGGTCATCCTTTGATAAGTTCATCCAGAAATCCAAGCGGGAAATCAGTGAATCGATACCATTTCCTTCGGATATTGCGGTTTCGTAGGCTACTACATCGTCAACATGAACCTGTACACACTGAATACTTCTTCTCTCCGGAATGATCGGAATCTCAATAAGGTTGTTGAATTCTTCCTGCAGAAGATCGGGAGTTACGATGATGAAGCTGTACACCTGATCCTCGAAAAGTCTATCCGAAGCGATGCTCATCATCCATTCATCTCTCTCCGTCAACAGATCTGCATATGTATCCGGATAAATTGTCGCGAAATATTGTCTGAGAGCACAATTCAGAAGAGTAGTATCGATAAACCATTCCAGCCAGACTGGATCAGAGGGTTTAACCGGCATGAAGTCGCTCTGGTATTCGATCTCATATACAATGTCCAGGGTTGTCAAAATTATATGAGGTGAAACAACGATCGAATCATCCGGGATAAACTCTTCGTGCAAAGAATAGTAAAGAACAAGATTATTGAAGGCTGTATCACTGATTACAGGCCCTGCGTCGGAAAGGAATGAATCGGTAATTCTATTGAGATCAGCTTTCCCCCATGAAGCTGAAAGGCGCTGATAATTGCAACGGGCTCCACGCCGGTAATGCCGGGACCCTGGAGAAAGTTCGGCCAGAGGGTTATAACCAGTTCAACACTCTTCGAGATGGAAGATCTTCCGGCAAGCCTGGCCGTGGTAGGCCTTGGCGCCATCGGTGTTGAGATGGCACAGGCATTCAGCCGGCTGGGAGTAGAGGTAACAGGATTTGATGCCCTGAATACACTTGGCGGTATCAGCGATCCTGAAGTTGCAGCTTCAGCTGTTGAAATCTTCAGGAAGGAATTCCCTATTCATCTGGAAAGCCATGTAACCCTTGAAGAGGACGGCTCCAGCAGGATACTCGTCCGGTCAGACAATTCAGATGTTTCTGTTGAAAAGGTGCTTGTGTCCGTTGGCAGAAAGCCCAATATCGCAGGTCTGGGATTGGAGAATCTCGGTGTTCCCCTCAGCAGAATGGGAATCCCCGCATTCAACCAGCACACCATGCAGGTTGGAAATATGCCTGTATTCATAGCCGGGGATGTCAGCAACCGGGTGCCCCTGCTGGCAGAAGCAGCGGATGACGGACACATTGCCGGATACAACAGCATCAAGGATAAAAACCACTGCTTCTGCCGGAGAACATTCCTGGGCATTGTGTTTACTCATCCCAACATTGCAGCAGCAGGGACGAAATACTCTAATCTCAACATGGATGATACAGTGATAGGTTCCATGGATTACAAAGGACAGGGCAGGGCTATCTGTGCGGCTGAGAACCACGGTCTTCTCAGACTCTATGCTGAGAAAAGTACCGGTAAACTGGTCGGTGCGGAAATGGCTGTCCCGGATGGAGAGCATCTTGCGCATTCCATCTCATGGGCAATTCAGAGAGAACTTACCGTCTTTGAAATGCTTGAGCTGAATTACTACCACCCGGTGACTGAAGAGGGGATCAGAGCAGCACTGCGAAAAGCGGCAGGACAAATAGAAATAAGAGAATCCGGTCCGGACATTCCCCTGTGCCACATTCTCCCGCAGGAATGCATGGAGTAATTCAGGGCTGATATAAGATCTGAGAATTCAGGATTGCCCCGGTCGACTCAGCCGGCGAACCGGCAGTTTCCGAGAGCGGGAGCCATTACCTTGTCCTTCCCTGCCCGTTTAGCCATGTACATCCTCTGATCGGCATACTTCAGGAGCAGGTTCCGGTCACCTACATCCGTAAGGTAAGTAGATACACCAAGGCTGATACTGACTTTCCCCAGAGGCTGCTGCTCCGAATGAGGTATTACGTAAGCTGATTCAACAACTCTCTTTCGTATCCTTTCCGCTATCTCTGCAGCTTCCTGCTCGCCTGTGAAGGGAAGGATACAGACGAATTCCTCTCCACCGTACCTTATGAGAATATCCACTTCCCTTATGGCACTGATCATAGCCTTCACAACGGTCTTCAGCAGAGTGTTTCCCATCGGGTGACCCCAGGAATCATTGTAGTTCTTGAAATCATCTATGTCCATCATGATAAGAGAGAACGGAAAATTGGACCTGTCCGTTCTCACGAACTCCTCTTCGAGTTTTTCTTCAAAGAAACGCAGGTTCCCAAGCCCGGTAAGTTTATCCTTTCGAGCAAGGCTGAGTATCCTTGAATGAAGCATTGCGTTTTCAACAGCTGTAGCTGCATGGTTTGCAAGGGCAACGATTGTTTTTTCCGATTCTGAAGAGAATCTGCCCGGGACAGGGCTCTGTATATCAACAGCCCCCACAACTCTGTCCTGAACGATCATTGGAACAGCAAGCTCACTTCTTATTCCGCTAAGATTCTCAATATATCTTATGTCTTCCCGTGCCTGTTTGATGTTGATCGGCTTCCTGGTGTAAATGGAACTGGCCACAGTTCCCCTCGAGAGATTATCCTGGGGTCTGGCAGTTCCGATTGAGGTAGGTTTATTGATCTTGATCACTAAACCGTTTGGATCGGTTTCGCGATCGTAGCCGGCTGTTGCCGCAACCTTGACTGAATCGGGAATCAGATTTTCCCTGCTTCCGTCTGCCAGAAAAACAGCAACCGCTTCGGATGGGAAGAACCTTCGCAGTGCCTTCACGACTTCTTTGCAGATCATATCCAGATCCTGAGTCGAGTTAAGTTCTCTAGCTATTACGGAGATGGTTTCCAGCTCTTCGTTCTTCTTTCTCAGGTTCTCCCTGAGTGCGAAGCTCTCGGTTACATCGTTCGACATGATTACAATCCCTGCGAAATGTCCAGCTCTCTGAAATGGAAGGTAACTGACATTCAGAACAAGGTCATCCGCACCGGCGCGGCCGATATGCACTTGTCTATTCAGAACTGGTTTTTCCTCCTGCAGAGCTTTGAGGAAAGCATTATCGTTGCTTGTAGTGAGGACGGGCAGCACTTCCCTTATCTGCTTCCCTTTCAGACTGTCAATACTTTTCCCGAACATCTTGATTACCCTTTGCGTCACCTGCAGAAGAATGCCCGAATTATCAACCACCAGTATACCTGAATCAAGGCTGTTCATGATAGCGGACATCTGTTCGCGTTCATCTGCTACATCTTCGAGTATCATTGCATTCAGAATTGACTCCGCAGCATGAACGGCATAATGCCTCAGGGCTTCGAGGTCCGTTTTTTCAATCATTCGTCCGGTGAGAAACCTGTCACACCGGATAAGGCCGATTGGCCGCCCCGCTGCCACAAGGGGTGTATCGATGTAGTTATTGGATCCTGCCCACCAGAGCCGCTCGTCGGGCAGATCAATATCCTCGGATCTTACCTGAACAAGTTCTCTGATAGCCAATCCCACAGGAAGATCAGCAAAATCCCGCAAATGAATGGAGTCCGGTATGTCTGTTAAGTTTCTGCCCCTTGCAACTTCAGTGACCAGTTCATCGGTCTCTTCGAGGTATCTGGACAGCCAGACCCTGTCAAAGCTCAGCCCGGTGAGAATACCGCTTCCCATTCTTCTGAAGATCTCACGGACGCTCATGGTCCTTCCCAGTTCCTCGGTAAGATTCCACGTAGCTTCAAGTCTGTTAACTCTATTTTCAAGATAGCCGCAGAGTTTTTCGAGAACGGCTTCTCTATCGGGTGGACTACTCCTTGATATTTTGAAATCATCGCTCGAAGGAACACCTTCTGTGAGGGTCCTGCAGAGCTCAATAAACTCCTCGGGGCGGATAGGAAGCTCTTTGACCCTGTCGGCCCCTGCCCACTCGGCCCTCTTATGAAGGAACGCATCAAACCCGGGTGTCAATAGAAGAAAGGGAACCTCCGAAGTGGCAGGTTCCCTTTTAAGGTATCGGCACGTTTTCAATCCATCCAGCATGGGAAGAAAATACCCGCAGACTACGAGGGAAGGGGGTGATGCAGCTGCTCTGGCAATAACCTCCATACCTGATGTACAGGGTATAACCTCAAACCCTTCCAGTCTGAGCACTTTAACGAAAACCTGGAGAAGGCCGGTATCGCTGTCAGCGATTATTACACTATTATTCCCATGCATCTCTCAAACACCATCTCCAACTGCGAAGGTTACTTTTTAGCTTCAATCTCCGCCTGGGCAGCAGCAAGTTTTGCCACAGGAACCCGGAAAGGAGAACAGGAAACATAATCCAGACCAATCGAGTTGAAGAAGCTGATCGATTTAGGATCACCGCCGTGTTCTCCACACACTCCGATTTTAAGGTCGGGTTTGGTTTTGCGGCCCTCTTCGACTCCCATCTCCACAAAACGTCCTACACCTTCTATATCAATGGAAGTAAAAGGATCCTCCTCGTAGATACCCATTTTAACGTAATCCTCAAGAAAAACACTTGCATCATCTCTTGAGAATCCGCATGACATCTGCGTGAGGTCGTTGGTTCCGAAACTGAAGAAATCAGCGTATTCAGCAATTCTCGCAGCGTCCATTGCAGCGCGGGGAATTTCTATCATGGTTCCTATGGTGTACTGAACGTAATCATTCCCGAGCCCTCTGTTTTTCAGGATATCATCGATAACCGTCTGAGCTCTGACCCGGGATATCCGCAGCTCTTCCGGATGGCCCACCAGCGGGATCATTATTTCAGGAAGTACCTCAATACCCTCCTGCGCAACCTCTATAGAGGCTTCCATGATAGCCCTGACCTGCATATCCGATACTTCAGGATAGATAAGACCCAATCGGCACCCTCTGTGACCGAGCATCGGGTTGAATTCATGGAGCTTATCGACAGTACTCTTTATTTTTTCGAGCGGCAGGTCCATCTCCCTGGCCATCTCAAGCTGTCCCTCTTCATCCTTCGGCAGGAATTCATGCAGAGGAGGATCCAGAAGCCTTACGGTACATGGACGTCCGTCAAGCTCCCTGAAGATAGCCGCAAAATCACTCCTCTGAAGAGGCAGCAGTTCTGCAAGGGCTTCATTGTAGTCCTCGAGAGGTCCTTCAAGCTTACTTTCAAGGGATTCCGTATCCCCATCGGCTGACGCGATCAGATTTCTTAGATCCTTCACTTCTTCGGCAACAAGGATGAGTTTCCTGAATGAAATTATTCTTTCCTCTCCGAAGAACATATGCTCGGTTCTACAGAGACCTATACCCTCCGCTCCGAAATTGACTGCTGTTTTCGTATCACGTACGGTCTCCGCATTTGCTCTGACGCCAAGTCTCCTGTACTCATCGGCCCATTTCATCAATACCGAATAATTCTGAAAAAGAACTGACTCGGAAGGGTCTTCCTCGCCGGATGATATGGAGTGTATCTCGGATGATTTGACAGTAACCTCACCGGCAAAGACCTCGCCGGTAAAACCATCAAGGGCTATCAGGTCTCCCTCAGTGATCTCGGTATCTCCGCATGTCATCCTCTTCGAGCTGCTGTCCACCAGGAGATCACTTGCTCCGGCAACGCATGGAAGCCCCATTCCTCTGGCTACAACGGCCGCATGTGAGGTCATTCCGCCACGGGATGTTATTATCCCGGTTGAAACCGACATGCCGCCGATATCCTCGGGGCTGGTTTCCTTTCTGCACAGTATTACATCTTCTCCTCTTGCAGCCCATTCTTCAGCGGTACTGGCGGTAAAAACAGCCTTTCCGCATGCTCCGCCTGGAGATGCACTGAGCCCGGTTGTCAGATACTTCGCACGATCCTTGCCTGCTCTGTCAAGCACCGGGGCAAAAAGCTGATTGAAACTGGCGGTTGGAACGCGCCCTAAAGCTGTTTCCCTGTCGATCAGGCCTTCATTGGCCATATCAACTGCTATGTTAAGCGCCGCAAATACGGTCCGTTTACCTGTTCTGGTCTGAAGGATGTAGAGCTTACCCTCCTGGATGGTGAATTCGATATCCTGCATATCAAAATAATGCTCTTCAAGTATTGTTCTGATTCGCAGGAGCTCATTGTAGGACTCCTCGTCTACGGCACGGAGAGTGGAAATCGGCTTGGGGGTTCTTATCCCGGCAACAACATCTTCTCCCTGGGCATTCATCAGATATTCGCCGTAGAATTCGTTCTCGCCGTTTGAAGGGTTCCGTGTGAAACAGACCCCTGTACCAGAAGCATCACCCATATTACCGAAAACCATTGTCTGAACGTTCACAGCCGTTCCGATAAGGCCTGTAATACTGTTGATCTGCCTGTAGCGTATGGCTCTTGCGTTGTTCCAGGAACCGAAAACGGCATCGATTGAGAGCTTCAGCTGCTCCCAGGGGTTCTCCGGGAATGGTTTTCCTATCTTCCTGTCGTATATCCTCTTGAATTCAGCAACCAGCTCCTTCAAATCGTCAGTTGAGAGATCGGTATCAAGTTCAACACCCTTATTGCTTTTAGCAGCATCAAGTGCTTCCTCAAATGTATGATGAGGAATTCCCATGACCACATCACCGAACATCTGTATGAATCTTCTGTAAGCGTCCCAGACGAATCTGGGATTACCTGTTCTGTCTATCAGCGATCTGATGGAGTTTTCATTAAGACCGAGGTTCAAGACCGTATCCATCATCCCCGGCATGGAGACCGCCGCGCCGCTTCTTACTGAAACCAGAAGGGGTTCGGAGCCCGTGCCGAATTTCTTCTCCGAGATCGATTCAAGCAGAGCAAGTTTTTCCCTTACCTGTTCTTCAAGCCCCTCGGGCCACGTTCCCGGTGCACCGTCAGTGTAATATCCGGAACACGCCTCAGTGGATAATGTAAATCCCGGAGGTACGGGAAGACCGATTCTGGTCATTTCAGCCAAATTGGCGCCCTTGCCCCCCAGCAGTTCCTTCTGTGTACGGTTACCCTCTGTTTCGTTACCTCCAAAGAAATAGACATATTTCTTTTGATTCATGCAGAACCTTTCTTCTGAAATAGTAGATATTTGCGAACATGTAATATAAGGGAAAAGCTGATGTTAAGTCTACTATCACTGCGGCTCATCAAAGACATTCAGGATCAATGGAAGATTCCAGTATACAACTAGTTAAATACTCAGTACTGACCTGAACCGGCCCTTTTCTATATATTAAACGGGAACAGAAATTCAAAGGATGGAGTTGTACTTGAGTTTATTTACCGAACAGCTGGTTGTCACACCACTTTCTGACGGAAGGACATGGGTAATTCTGCGACCTTTCGGTTACGATGTGGGGAATGTCGGCAGCGGAGATACGGTAAAGGTTAAGACTGGTTTTATGACGGATTTCGCTTCAATACCAAGACTTCTCTGGATCTTCCTTCCCTGCTGGGGTAAATACGGAAACGCTGCCGTAATACACGACTGGCTGTATTGGGCACAGAAACGCTCAAGGAAAGAGGCGGACGGTATCATGCTTGAAGGGATGAAGGTATTGAAAGTCCCATGCTGGCAGAAGTATCCCATCTACATGGCTGTGCGATTATTCGGCCAGATGGCCTGGAAACGAAATCAGTGGGACAGGGATGCAGGCTTCAAACGGGTTCTCATCAGTTACAGACTAAAGACAGGAGATGAATCCAATCGTCCGAGCTTGATATCCAGGACCCTTGAACATTTCAGGAACCGTTCCTCCTGAATTACGCTTTATAAATGAATATAGTAGCCATAAATATGTAAGTAGGTGCGATAGGTAAGCACGACCTTGCTTTTTTTCAGCGATCACTCCTTGACTTCGTATTGCTTAAGTCAATATTTTGATTGAAGATACATCGGACAATAAATAGGGAATTTATGAAGTCATTGTTAAATGAGTTTAATTGAAACACTCGTTAAAGTTTTACGTATGTGGAATCTGCGGCAACTCAGCAGATAATATTCCATATATTGCTCGTGAAATGATGTACGGGTTTCGGGATGAGTTTGAGTATTTTCAGTGTTCAAATTGCGAATGCCTGCAGGCAACTGAAATCCCTGAGTCGTTAAGCAAATACTATTCAGAAGATTACTATTCGTTCTTCACGCCTGAACTCATAAAACTGAATAAAATTATGTGGTTTCTCAAGCACCAGAGAACCGGATATTGCTTGAGCGGTAAAGGTGCAATGGGAAGAATCCTGGTAAAGCTATTCGGCAGGACGCATCTTCCGGAATGGATAGAATCCACCGGAGTTAATGTGGACTCCGGAATACTGGATGTCGGGTGCGGCGCTGGCCACCTGCTCCTGTACCTCCAAAAGAAGGGATTTTCTGATTTAACAGGTTTTGATCCCTATATTCAGGAAGATCGATACTATGATAATGGGGTTCGGGTTCTAAAGCGCAGCCTTGATGAAACATATGAGTCTTTCGATTTCATTATGCTGCATCATTCTTTTGAACACTTTGCAGATCCCCTGAACACAATGAAAACACTTCATAGGAAAACAGAATGCAGAGGGCAGGTCCTGATACGAATCCCGGTTGTTACATCATTTGCCTGGAAACAATATGGAACAGACTGGGTTCAACTCGATGCTCCCCGGCACCTTTTTCTACACTCCATTAAAAGCATGGAGCTGCTTTCCAGAGAGGCTGGTTTTGAGATTGAATCTATTGAATTTGATTCAGATGCATTTCAATTCTGGGGAAGCGAGCAATATAAGAAAGGAATTCCATTGCACGATGGAAGGTCCTACAAATTTGGCATAGAGAGTTCCATTTTCACAAAGAATGAAATAACAGGATTTCAAAAGAAGGCAGAAGAGTTAAATGCTGCTGAACTAGGTGACCAGGCCTGTTTTCTTCTGCGGAAGATAACTGCTCCGAATCCATGATCATCGGGGTGCCCCGGCAGTTCGGTCAAAAGCCGAATGGCTTGGATAGTTAAGCCCAACCTTGTCATGTATATTCAAGTATTCCTGTTACTCTGAAAGGCGGCTATGCAGATTATTCTCAGTGCATTAATTCTTCTGGGCAGCCAGGGTACTCTGGACAGCTATCATCTATATATTGATCAATTCTATCTTGACAGTATCTACGCTGATCCATTTTCGGACCTCCAGTTCCCGGCGTTTGTTGAAACCCCGGCTGGGAATTGCAGCTGCACAGCCGGTTTCAGAGGTGGATCATCCCTTTTCCTTTCCAAAAAAAGCTGGAAAATTGAACTGCAGGATCCCTCACTGCTGAACGCATCACACATTCTGCTTGATGCCCATTACAGAGACAAATCCCTGATGCGAAACGCTCTCGGTTTATTACTGTCTCGAGAACTGGGCCGCCCGGCCCCACTTACCGAACATGTTGAGTTCTATATAAATGACATCTACTACGGCGTTTATCTTCAAGTTGAAAGAATCGATGAGTATTTCTACAGCAGGAACAACCTGGGATATGGCCCACTTTTCAAATCGGTGGATCACCTTGGCAGACTCGCCTGGCAGCCCTCCGATACTCTCGGTACATCCGGTTTTGAAGCTGAACGGGGCAGTGATGAGCATCTTCCACTTGTAAGAAGCCTTGTGGATAAGGTGAACCTTCGCCTGCTCCTGTCATTTAACATTGAGGATTTTATTTCAAATGCAGCAATAAGCCTGGCTATAAGAGATGAAGACGCGATAACAAAGAATTACTATCTGCACCTTACTCCGGAAGGTATCTGGAGGTATTACCCCTGGGACAGGGACGCTTCTTTCGGTAACAACTGGAACGGTGACTACGATCCTGGCTGGGTTGATATCACATCGATGTACTGCTTTACATTGTCACCGCTGCTGACCACTCTCTTTCTCGATAGCGAGAATAGGGTCATGTTCGATGACTACATTACAGAGATCTCTTTAATCATGGGGAATGACCTTCCAGCCGTTATTGATTCCATCTACTATGAAATACGGGAAAGTGTTTATGCCGACACAATGAAACAGGGAACGAACGCAGATTTTGACGAGGCGGTTGAGATTCTTCGAAGTTCAATAATCGAACGGGGTAATTTAATGCCGTCCATCATCGGTGGTTATACTCCATTGGAAGTTGTTTCAATGACTCTTTCGAAGTGGGATTTCCAGCCGGGAAGTAATACCGATTCGGTAACGGTAACAGTCGAATTTGAACAAGCACCATATTATGCTGCGGTAAACAGCTGGAGTGAAAGGAATTCTGTACATTTCAACAGTCTTACGCCGGTTGGTACATCAGGGTGTGTATGGAGCAGAACCATCGCTTTTCCTCCCGATGAAGATCATATCAAATTCGCAATTGTTTATTTTGTCGAGACCAAGGTGCTCAATACTGCATTCTACTACCCATTCTACGGTCGTCCGACATCTCCTGAGCGGAGGGTTTGCGCACCGGCGGCAAGGAGGAGCTTCTATCCGGTTCATTACGAGGATCTGGAGATACTTGATCCAATTCGATATACATCTTTCCTCTGGTCCATTCCCATCGTAAATACATCAACAATTGTCCAGGATATTTCCTTCTACGGGTTCCAGGCAGGAGATCCACCGGCACGCCTGTTTGCTCCGGATGCAGCATTCATCCCGCCTGGAGATACCATGTACTTAACCAACAACGAGAAACTCCTGAACTGTATGCTTCCCGGCGGGAACATATTCGGAAATCTCGTGCTGGATTCCCCCGCCGGAACCGAACTCAGAGTAATAGACCCTTCATGGGCAACCGCCAGATCACTAATACTTGGAAATGAAGTACAGGCTGGAGAATCGAACCTGCCTGTAATACTCTCGGAGATCTGCTACAGCGGAGCTGCGGGGGATTGGATAGAATTATTCAATCCGGGAATCAACAGAGCAGATCTCTCCGGGTTTCTTATTATCGATGGACAGAATCATATGTCCATACTCCCGGAAGGTCTGATGATAAATCCTAAGGATTACCTGATTATCTGTGAATCCTACGATACATTCCATTCGTTTTACGGATCAGATATAAGTGCTGTTCAGGGAATTGATTTCGGATTGAACGAAGAAATGGATGGAGTATCTCTTCTCGATGAAGATGAACCTGTTTTCACGGTAATGTATAACAGTTTAACCTGGCCAATATCGGATGACTGCGTGCTTTCACTTATTTCACCCGGATTACCTCTTGCAGTTGCATCGAGCTGGGAAGCAGTTGAGCTGCCCGGGACTCCCGGTGCTCCAAATCCCGGATGGCCGACAATCCTGATAAATCCAGTGATTGAATCGCTGCGGCCAAATCCGGTTTCAGCTTCATTTTCCCTTGACTACATTATTCCGAATGTGCCGGGAGAAGTACTGATTTACGATATTTCTGGAAGGCTTGTCCTGCAGCCGCAGCTGTTAGGCAGTTTTGAGGGCAGTTATTCCTGTGATCTTCCCGAATCACTGAGGCCAGGAGTATATTTCGCAGTAATTCGCTCCGCCGGAGGTCTTGCTTCCAGGAAATTCATCCTTCTGCGATGAATCGATATTATAACGATATGAGCTGTATTTCATGGTCAGTTATGATTATACTTCAAGGTTGATTAACCTGATCGCGGGATTAGAAAGGGAATAATGAAACATACCGGTATTTGTTTTCTGCTGATGGTATTACTGAACGCCGCTGCTGCTCATGCAGATGTAGATGTTGAAAATGAGAACGCTGAAAACTTCACACTGTCCGCCTACGCCAGAGTAAGATTCAGCGAATTTGGCGGAGCACTCACCATGCCTGACAAATCCTTCGGTATTCAATCCGCCGGTCTTACAGCTGATTTCGACATAACTGATAACACTGAAGGTCAGCTTCAGCTTGAGATAAGGCCTGATGATATTTTTCTGAAAGATTGTTACATACTCTGGGAACCCTTCAATTTCCTTGGAGTTCAGGCTGGAAGGTTCAAAAAACCTTTCTGCCTTAATACGTTAACAAGCACCTGGGACCTTCAGGCAATTGATCATTCCATAACTCACCGGGAACTCAGCGATCTTCTTTATTCCGGCAGAGATATAGGTTCAGTGCTTATTCTGGATCCCGAATCGGAATATCTGCCCGTTTGTACATTCGGTATTTTCAACGGTTCTCCCGATGCCCTGAATCAGGACAATGAAATCCAGTATGCCGGCAGAGCTGAGTTCGAACTTCCGTGGGATATCATTCTGGGAGCTGATTTCACATCTCTCCGGTTTGGTGAGGAGGACGAGTTTTCTATTGAAGGTTACATCTCTTCTGCAAAACAGATGGCTATGGGGGGAGACCTCCAGTTTGAAACAGAGCTTGCAGAAGATTTTTCATTGCTTCTGAGAGGGGAATTCATAAGAGGAGACAACTGGTTACTCGCCGATGTGATTGAAGGAGACGACCCTCCGGAATTCCAGACATGGTGGTTTACTGGAGGAGTTACATGGAAAACCGACAAACCCGCCCTTGAGAGTATTTCAGCATCTCTGAGCATGGGATCATGGGAGCCTGATCGATCCACTGGTTCCAGGGAAGATGAGCTTACGTTTTCGGTCAGTTTCGATACCGGCAGTCCTGTAACGATCAGGGCCGCAATGGCTACTCACCGCCCACACAATATCATCTTTGAGGACGACCGCACCGATTACATACTTGAGGCTGCACTGGATCTTTAATGAAGATAGACAACGCACCCAGACTGCATTTTCACAGGTACGAATTCAAGTACCTGATTTCCGGAAATACACTGGCGGGAATACTCCGGGAGCTGGAACTGCGCCTCGACCGGGACATCCACTCCGATGCGACCGGCAGCTATTTCGTTAGAAGCCACTACTTCGATACCGATACGTTCGACCTTTACCATGAAAAACTCGCGGGATTACTGAAGCGGTACAAATTCCGCCTTAGAAGCTACTCTTCCAAACCGCTTTATACAGCCCCGCTTTTTCTGGAACTCAAGGGAAGAAATGACAACCTTGTTTACAAGCACAGACTTCCACTGGATCCGGGGGCAGTTGAAAATGTCATGATGAATGGAACAAAGCATTTTGCAGGACTACTGCTGGATTCCCAGATAACAAGCGGTACCGGCAGAAGATTCATCTACGATGTATTCAGAAGGAGAATTTCCCCCAGCGTGGTGGTTGATTATCACAGAACAGCTTTTGAAAACAGAGCTAATCCGGATTTCAGGGTCACTCTGGACAGGGAAGTCCTTGCGTACAGGGCAGGCAGTAACGGGCATCCTATGGGTAACTGCCGCTCGATATCGGATGGTTTTCATGTACTGGAAATCAAATTCCGTTACCGCCTTCCAACCTGGTTCCACCGTCTGATACAGGAATTCGAACTGAGACGAGTCTCCTTTTCTAAATTTGCTTATGCCACGGATGTTATTTATATGAATACATTCTATTCGAATCTTGATAGAATATTTGAAAGGAGACCGGCGTGTCTGAACTGAGCCAGTGGTTCACACAGAGTACAGAGGAACTTGGATACAGCCCGCTTTCTGTAATTATCAACCTTGTCCTTGCCCTCTGCGCGGGACTCATCATCGGTGTGATATACAAAAAAACTCACAAGGGGCTCTCTTATTCCCAGTCGTTCGTTGTGACACTGGTGCTTATGTGTATTACTGTAAGTGCGGTGATGATGGTCATAGGAAGCAACCTGGCCAGGGCGTTCGCACTAGTAGGAGCATTGACCATCGTCAGGTTCAGAACCGTAGTGAAGGACACGAAGGATACAGCCTTCATCTTTTTCGCCCTCACACAGGGCATTGCTTCGGGTACTGGCAATTACGTTCTGACGGTATTCTCCACCTTCTTCATCGGTACGGTAGCGCTGATTCTCGCCAAGACCAACTTCGGCTCGATGCACCGAAGCGAATTCATACTTAGATTCCGCTTCAACAGGGAATCGGGTGATGAGCAGGCTTACATCGATTTCATTCTGGAGAGAGCAGCTAAAAGCACGATCATACATATTGAACCGTCCAACGACGGTGTGTACCTGACACTTACTTACGACCTGTCTCTGAAATCCGGAATCAGCTCGCAGGATATTGTAACGGGATTGAACAGTGTTCCCGGAATCGATAATGTAAACCTGGTTACGGCCAGCAACGATATAGATTACTGAATTTAATTCTACTCCGCGCTGTTGATGCTCCCTGGAGTGCCCCAGCAAACGGGATCTCCGGTTTCCGGGTCTGTATCGGGGCATGCCCAGTCGATTGAAGGTGCCCAGTTATCCTCGGTATTCATCCCCTGGAGGTTGATCTTCTCGAGAGAGGAACCTCGACCGTCTGCTTCGCTTCTTGTTGTATCTCCAGCGGCAAGACCCCATGTATCGGAATAGGCAAGTTCATCCAGCACCAGCCCATTGGATGAATACAGAAGCAATGTATCGCTGGAATTGGATAGCTTCGTCCAGACCCCATCCCAGGGGATGATTGTGATACCGGTTCCGTAGGCTTCTGAAAATGACTGCCTGTCGGCCGCTACAACGACCCGGAACAAAGGATCAAGGATATAGGATTCAAGAAAAAGCTGATTCCCTCCGTCGCTCAGCATCATTCCATCGAGCTGCAGCGGTACAGCTCCGATATTGCACAGTTCAATCCATTCGTACTGCTCGTCAGAACCAAGAGTCGGTCCGTCTGGATTGTACATGATCTCACTGATAACAAGGTCTCCCGGTGCTACCATCACAAGCGAAATTAGTACTGAAATAAACAGCACGACAACCTCCTGTTTTCTGGTGCTTGAACGTTACACCATTATATATCTTAGTCAAACTTATTAATTATCATGAATTATCGGTTAAGAATAACAATTTTCCTGCTTTCCGACAGTCCTGCCGCATGCCGTACATAAATGAGGTAAACTCCAGTCGGAACAGGACCTCCCCTTCCCCCGATTGTATCCCAGTACAGTCTGCGTTCTCCCGTTTCAAGGTACTCATCAAGGATGACGTCCACGAGTCTTCCAGCAAGGTCGTAAACCGAAACTACCGTCTGACCGGCATCGACTGTTATATCCAGGGTCACCGATCCTGCAAATACCGGGTTGGGAAAAGGATTTGAAACCTGAAGGTAACCCGCATTCGTATATGGAATGGAGTTCGACCATCCGGGAGTACAGTATTCAAGAATACTCCATTCAGATCCTCCATCGGATATCCTTCCCAGAGAACGATCTGGCTGAATGGCATCGAAGTATTTGAAGTCAATCAGCCTTGGAGTATCACTGTCCAGGGACATAGGAATCTCCATCTGACTTTCCGCAGGTTGTCTTGAGATGTAAAGACTGTCCCCATTACCCGAAAGACGAAAAGGCATGTGATATCCATTCTGCCACGGGTGTTCGTCCACCCAGACCACAAGGAAACCTCCCGAAGGTATGATCGTTCCAGCTGGGAACTGATATCTTGCGAGATCGGAAGGATCATCCGAGACGTACAGCCAGCTCAGATCGCAATCGTAACCGGTACCGTTGTAAATCTCGAACCAGTCGTCATAGTCGCCGTAACTGTCCGCTATTGTGGTGTCATTTACAGATTGGATCTCGTTAATGACCAGCCCGTCGAAGACCTGCGGGAAGAACATGGCGCCCATATCTGATCTTGTACCGTCTGGATCCAGAATCAGCGGAGAACCTGTATCGATGCAGGGCGAATCGTACGACAGATACCAGGAGCCCCAGTCCGCGAACCTCGGGTCGCCTGCGATATTTTCTTCACCTGTCCATGGTTCATCGCTTCCGGTAAGACAGTAGCTTACCGTTCCGATGGAACCATCCTCAAAACTGAAAACAGAAGCATTTGCGTGTAGAATAGAGTTAGTGACATCTACTATCCCGCCCCCCGAACCGGTGGTTTTGTTGTAAGCTCTAACCCCGATATCACACTCGGAGATGGTGCAGCCGATTATATCAGCGTAAGAATCATCCTTGACTGCGATACCTGTGTAACAGCCGTATACGATGTTTCCAATCAGGTCTACATCGGATATAGCACTCCCAATAGCGTTGATCCCTATGGAAAAACCCTTATCGGTTACATTCCAGACCCTGTTACTCTCCAGGATAAGAGAACTGCTGTTGGAATCGAAGGCATCTCCATCAATGTTGAAGACTTCACAATTCTTAACGAGATACACTCCGGTTCGACAGTCCTGGAACTCCACTCCGTCATGATAAGACGTAGGGGGATTAACCATGTTGCCGAAACTGCTGTTCTGTATGGTGGCCGATTCACCACTCCCCATATAGAATATCTCTCCCGAATTCCATCCGGTAAGATCGGAGCTGTCCATGAAAATGGAGCCTCCGGTCATATTGATGCATCTGTAGTTGTTCCGGAAGGAACAGTTTTCAAATGTCAGTTCAGCATTTTCCGTATCTATACAGGCATTATCCTGGCTTACCCCTCCATACCCGGCTGAACCGGAAAACACTGCAAAAAAGAATTCGGCTTCTCCGCCGACTATCTTTATTCCACCCCAGGGCTCCGATTCGTTATCTGCAATGAATCTGACCGAGTCGGCAGCACTCCCCCGGCAGCTGATTTCTCCTGCGCAGTCAATGTTGATCCCTTCTCCAAATCTCAAGTCAACGCCATCCTCGATAATCAGCAATGCCCCGGAAGGAATGTATAGATCACCCGATACGTAATACGGCGACTGGTTCGACGTCAGAACAGTGGTTCCCGAAAGGGTTCCCGACAGCACCGCATATGAATCTGAAACGGTGAAGCGGTTATAATGATCGTATCCTTCTGTGGTCCTTCCACTCGAGATTGCCGCGACTCTCCACATATAGGTTCCAGCGGGTAGTTCGGTGAAAACAAAGGTTGTATCAGTCAGAAAATGGTACTGTTCGTAGATTCCATACGGCCATCCATCTTCAGTATAAAGGTAAAGACTGTAGGTAACATCACCACCGGCAGGGGCATAGCAGGTTTCCCAGCGTACGAATTTGTCTCCCAGAGAAACAGTGTCTCCCCTGAATGCACGGAAAGATCTGGGATCACCAGCATACTGGGTAGCCAGGGCCGCAACTCTTCCGGGAATCCTGGTATTCCTGAGCTCCAGCACCGCATCGTTCCATTCACCAACCGTAATGTCGTCCTGTATATCCTCTTCTACAGCGGAAGCCAGTACAGTTTCAAGGGAATCTATAACCGGATTGATGATCGCAGGAGCGAATACCTGGTTCGAGATAACATCAATTCTATCGAAATAGAGCTCAAGCAAAATCGAATCGAGGAGTACCTGTTCGAACAGCGCATTATCATACCAGTAAGGATTCACTCCCTGTGTATAAGATCTAGATATCCAGTCTCCAAAGGTTTTATCCACATCCCAGGGCAGCATTGTCCATAGTCCAGTACCCCGGATGTCACGGTACATGTAATAATTATGGTAGTAAGTACTGTAGTTCAGGGTCAGAGAATTTACAGCAAGCATCGTCACGAGGCGGTTCAGATCGAAATAGTCTCCGGCACTTTCGTGCAGGCAATGCGGGTTAACCTGATCAAGGTAATCTATAAGTTCGTAGAGATCGTTCCAGTTTTCGCTTTCGTTTGCCTTTTTTTCCCAGAAACCGGTTACATCATCGTACCTGCTCAGACAGGCTCCATCCACCGAAGCCTTGTACAGATTGGCATCGGGATCCATGCCATGGTCTTGGAGGAATAGCTCGTCTATTGGTTCCCCTCTGATATACAGGCCTATGTAAGTATCGTTTATGTACAGCTTTACATGGTCAATTGAAAAACAGGGGTATTCCAATTGTTCCAGTACCCAGGCAAAAAGCCAGGAGTGCATATATGTATGATCAAGATACTCGGAGTTGAAATTCCATTCGGTTCTGCCTTCATGAGGCTGCTGTTCTGAAAGTGTAATTCTGTACGATTTCTTTGGATATCCCCGGGAACTGTCGCCTCTAAGGCGGATCCTTGCATTGGAATAAACAGTATCACCTACTACAACCGTACAATCTATCTCGATTTCTTCCCACCAGAAATCAACAATTGTACTGTATTCATCCGGGTCGCAGTAGACGAAATAGGATGGAACATCCGCATCGATTCCCGGCGCCAGGATCAGTATGAACGGTAGAATTGCAGCTGTTAAATAACTCATTTCAGATCCTGATTATCTTTTTTTCCAGAGGTAGCTGAGAAAATCCTCTATTTCCCGCCGCTCGGTTTCGTTCAGTGGTTCTATCCTGCCCCATACCCAGGAGCAGACTTCTCCCGGGCCATCAAACTCGTCCAGTCTTCCTGCGATTGTTGCTATTACTTCCGCCATCTCTTCCCTGCGGACATGGTTATGGAGGCCGGAACCCTCCTTCTCGATCTCATCAAGAAGGTCGGTATTTATCAGTGAATCGAGATCGACAGCCTCTGTAATGGCATGATAGTGTTCTCCGAGCTGTGATGCTGATACTCCATATTCATCGGCCAGCTGCTTCTGAGTAAAGTGTGGGCCGTATTTTGTTACCGCGTACTCCAGGGCTGCAGCCCAGATTGCAGGTTTCCTGCCGCCGGGAGTGACCACCGAACAGAACATATTCCATACATCGAGAGCCTGTCTGGCCTTGGAGCGGGAGTAACCGTGAAGTTCAAGCATACCGCTGACCATACCGGCAACAAGATCCTCAACAGGAAGATCTTCATGATGAAGAGCTTTCCTCTTCAGACTGACTCTGAGGGATTCAATTCGGAGGAGGGTATGTTCGATCTTCTCGTCAAACGGAGCAAGTTCTTTTGCCTGCAGAAGAAGATGAAGGCTCTCTTCAATTCTTCCAGTCTTCGCTTCGAGTATGGCCAGATAGGTCAGAGTAGTCGGGATTTTGTGTTTCTCCCGTCTTGCTGTGGCAAGAAGAATTCGCTGGGCTTCGCAATCATTGTTCAGCATGAGATGGACAAGACCGAGTTTCCGTCTGGCGTCAAGATCCTCCGGAATGAGCTTCAGATAATCTTCAAGGGCTTCCCTTGCCTGCTCGAACCATTCGAGCTTCAGATAGGAGTCTGAGATAAGCAGTAATCCGGCGGGACCGGGCACACCGTGCCATTTGAAACCGGACAGGCGAAGTGCGGCTTCACGAGAACGCCCCTCGTCAATATCCAGTTGGCTCAGATTGAGAACAGCAAGATCCTCATCGGAGGTATTTCTGATGGAAGGGTCGGCTAGAAGCCTTTCAAGGCTTTCCCTGACAGCTTCATTATTCTTCTCTTCTCTTGCTTTTTCAATCTGCTTCCAGAGCCAGTCAATCTTATCGCCTGGTAAGCCTGACAAATCAATCCTCCCTGATTACGGCCAGTATGCCAAATTCCTCCGTCGTTCTGCTGAATGTGGAAGTACCCAGAGCCTCCGCATTAATCTTATATATGTAAGGACCCGACGCAACAGCATCTCCATCGTGATCAAGGCCGTCCCAGAGGATCTGGTTGTACCCCTGGCTGCATATCTGTGTCAGCTCTTCTATTCTTGTACCGGCTACTGTATAGATGGAAACCGTAACCTGGGCATCCTCCGATATCCTGAAGCTGAAGCATCTTCTTCCGTTCCCCGGATTAGGGTAAACAAGAGCTTCGGTAATATCAAGATTGCTTTCTTCAAGAATTCTGATGTTCAGTGTATCCATGGAACTGTTACCCAGGCCGTCTACACTCATGAGTATCAGTATATGTTCCCCTGCTTCCAAAGCTTCAAGAGTATACGCAAGCTTCCCGGTAACCGAACTGCCTCTGTTATATGAAAAATATGAACTGATGTCATTGCCGTTACCATCGACAAACAGATTGAGTTCTTTTCCGAAACCCCCGAGAAGACAGATCCCGCTGGAATCGGTCAATTCAGCCTCCAGTATAATATCCCCCGTCAGTTCAGGATGTCCGATGCCTTCGTAACCCCTTATCCACATGGTAACAGAGGGTCCCTCAAGATCCCCTCCTTGTGGCGTTCCCAGTGCAAGAACTGCCGGATCTTCAGCTCCTGATACGACGAACTGGCTGGAAAGCGCCAGTGCAGCACCGCGGGCCATACTGCCGGTCAAGGATTGTACAGGAATGAAACAGTCAATGTTGAATTCTCCGCCCTCGACAAGCTGCGAACCGCTGTACGCTGTACCGCCGTATCTGATATAAGGTATCTGGGTGATTCCTCCCAGACATGTGTAGATAACGTTCGAGGAGGACTCCAGAATTTCGATGAACGCCAATCCGTCGTTCTGAAAACCATTTCCGGAAATGGTATTAAGCTCTCCACTCCAGAGGGTATCATCGCTGATGATCACCGAGCCATCGGAGTCCGGAAGCGGCAGCGGCATATCTGGGTATCCAAACAAAACATAATATTTGTTGTTGCTGTAAAAGTCCAGAGTAAGTTTTGACTGCCAGACAGCGTCACCTACAGTAAGTTCCTGATTGTGGAAGAGGGAATCGATGATGCTCCTGAAAAAATAGTAGTTTGGTGGGCCTTGAGTTCCTCTGGTCGCCGCCACACTGGAAATGCTGCCACCGGCGGGGTGATATACAAGCGTTTCGCTGATTGCATCACTTCCCGGACTGTCGAATTCTCCTACATTGCAGGTGCCCCAGAAGGAGACCGGCAGCCTGTGTCCGTTTACAAGACTGCTCACATCTTCATCGAGCATAATCACTTCATGGGCTATCTGATCAGCAGCTCCGTGGCCCTGGTACTGGGTGAACAGGTAACCTTGATTGAAGGTTTCGATAAAGCTTTCCCTCGCTTCAGGTTTTTCCGGGTGCGGACCTTCAGGTGGCCAGGAGCCTGGAGGCCAAGGGTATTCTATAAGATAGAATTTCTCTCTGGAGATCCAGCTGGGAAGGACTTCCTCAGCGATGAGTTCACATTGCTGGGTATGGCTGGCTTCACTCTGGGCAGCACCGTTACCCCACTCGTCATCAGCGATAACAAGAACTCTGTTCATCCATGTACCGCTGTTCTGATTGTCATGGTAGGAAAGCAGTTTTGCGGTACAGCTGCCAAGCTGGGAGAGATTATCCACCGGAATCCTGGCAATGGGGACCTCTGGCCGAATAGCATTTTCATGAACCATTGTGTACATATCGTCAACGCAGGTATAGTTGTTTACTAATAGTTTTATCCAGGGTGGAATCATAACCGGCTGAGTGGTTGCATGGCCAAGAAAATCGTAATGCCCGTCACCTGCAAGTATTACACCCATCAGGCCGCCGGACCAATCGTCTATTCCCCATCTGACGGCCGATCTGATTGCACAGGGGTCTGCAACACCCTGACCGAATTCATCGTAGATCTCCGTAGTAGTCGCAACCACAGGGCTGTGTCCCTGCATGGAGCTCAGTGTTTCAATTCCAAAGATACCGTTTTGCAGTGAAGGATGTACAATGATCAGTCTGTCTCCACCCGATACCGTACCTATCAGGCGACCGGGACTGCAGGATACTATTGAATCGGGGGACATCCAGTCACCGGAATCCATAAGTATCATCGCTGAAGAAGTATCTGCACTGTATGAAAATTCCAGATTGCCACCGGTATACTCAGTATCGTTGATCAATTCCGGAGTATTGATATCGGATATATTATATACGCTGCAATCAGAGGATACACCTGAAGCACTGAAGTTGTACCTTCCGGTTTTCTCTCTCGAAGGAAAAAGCGGAATACCCGTAAGATCACCGGGCTGATCAGGATATGTAACCTGCAGCGAAGTAAGTCCGAGAAGACCTCCGCCTAACTCTTCCACCAGTACTATTTCAAGCGTACAGGAACCGGATAACTGAAGGCTGTCTGCCCTCAATGTCCTGCTGCCGGCACCGGACCATGTGTCAGTCAGGACCTGGCTCCCGTTTATGTAAATTTCAACTGTACGGGACTGGAATTCGTTGGTTACAACGGAAACTGCAATTGAGCTTCTACCTGAGCCGGTAACCTGAAATGGTATTGTAATAGATTCTCCCTCTGAGATCGTTTCCCATACCCATCCTGTTGTGCCTTCATAATCTGGCATCCAGATATGCTCTTCCCGGAACCAAAGATCACTAAATATCGAGTTTCCCCATCCCGGGGATGAATCAGGCTGCCCTGATATCCCATCTATTCTCCGGCCGTCCTCAGAACCCCATGTAAGCCAGTACACGTTATGGGTTGCGTACCTGTGCTGCAGTCTGAAAACTTCCTGGTCGGAAACTTCCCATCTCGACAGTCCTCTTCCGAAGAATTCCAGGTAATCGTCTTCGTCGAACAATCCATCATTGTCCTGGTCATTCACAGTAAAAGCTACTTCGGATAATTCATGGGAATCTTCCGGGGCGTAGCTGAACATCAGACCCGGGCCTGTGAACAGCCTCAGTGAGGCACAAGGAGAACCGATTATCTCGCAGCCGCCACCAACAAGATCGTTACCCGATAGGGTGTAACCGCCGGAATTCTCTATCGCTATCCGAGCCCATGGCTTTCCCCAGAAAACACTTTCCGCGTCTCCGCCTGCGGTGTTTCTCCAGAAAAGGCAATCCTCCGGTGCTATTAGCCTCAGCAGGGAATGTCCCTCAACTGAAATGCCTCCGGGTACAGGATCCCACTGCAGCTGAACATCGATCCTCGAGGCGTAGCTGCTGCCGCTTTCCCCGGCAACGGGAAACACCCTGATCATAGCAACACGTGTTCCGGCAAGTGGGATAATTCCGCTGAGCACGACATGCCTCTCTTCGGGCGATACAGGATCTGCATCGATCTCTCTCGCGGACAGACCTTCTCCTTCTATGGCAGGAGTTCTTGCCTGGTCCGAAGTGATGCCTGTTGATCTGTATGAGGTTGCCGAATAGCTTAGTTCGGGTACAGCCCCATCTGGGACAGGTATATAAAGAGTCAGTGATGGACGAATGGGTTCACCAGCTGCGAATCTTGCAGGTATTCCGTTGAAAACAGGATAACTGCCGCGCTCTGTACTGATGACAACAGGATCTTCGAAGGTCAGTACTGT
>JAGLOY010000003.1 GCA_023138735.1 Candidatus Aegiribacteria sp.
ACAGGAAGAGACTTATGAAAAGAGGTCTTAATCGTTGTGTGGCTATTCAGACGAATCGATCGATCCGGCAACTCTGAATCCTATATACGGATAGCCAAGCCCGGTATCTGGATACATTATCGCGTCGCACCTGCAATCGTCCATTGAAGAAAGCCAGCTTCCTCCCCTTGCTGCGACAGTTGAATCCGAGTGAACAGATCTGCAGTACTCCCACACGTTGCCTGCCATATCGAAGAGCCCCCAGTTATTGGATGGGTAGCTTCCAACCGGAGCGGAGTACGAAAACCCGTCATCAATCGATGGATGCCTGCGGAGTAAACCCTCACTGCTATCGGAAAGGTTCAGAAGATTGCCGTCAGGGTGCCTTGAGCCCCAGGGCCATGGTCCGTCGCTGCCAGCAAGAGCGGCTGTGTACCATTCAATCTCTGTGGGTAATCTGAAGGTTATCCCTGATGTATCTGTTGAGGTGAGCCACGAACAGTATCCCTGAGCAGCCGCGCAGGTAAGCCCCGCGATTGGAAGATTATCAAGCCCATCCTGAATAGCCCATTCACCGGAGCTGCCAATATAAAAGGGCAACGGATAATCTGAGGGAAACATTTCTTCAAGGATATCCGTACGTCCCCATCTGTTGGTGGTATCTCGCGCTGGGGCCGGTTCCAGCATTCTCAGGTATTCGCAGAACTCGCTGTTGGTTACTTCATACCTTGCTATTACGTAAGGCTGCAGGATATCACCGGATCTCCCAGCTTCAGGTGGAACATAGATCATACCTGATGAATGAAGCATGGGAAGAACATAGTGCAGGCTATCAGGGGAGTTAGCCAGGAGTGTAATGCTGTCCTCAACCACGATCAGATTCCCATTAGTAAGGCTGAGGTTGTGAAAACCAGGTTCGTCAACGGTGACATTCAGAGGAGTATGACCTATGAAGTTATTATCCATAATAACGGATGCTCCGGAAGGATCACTGGAGATCCGAACAGAAAACCTGTAAGGTAGTGATATCAGAACAGGCTCATCAGACATTTCCGGCGTGAGAACAGTATCAACAGATACCCTTCCCGGATGAGATACCTCAATAATAAGACCTCCATGCTGAACGGGGATAAGTGCTGGAGTCGTCCATAAGAAATTATCACAATCTGAAATTGTGGCTCCTGCAGGAGTGGATTCAACATACACATAGGCAACCGGCCAGGAGGTATCGAATATCAGCATAATAAGCAGGATCGTTAGTGCGGACAGCAGGATAAGCGCCCATTGTTCAAGAATATACTTCATCTTACTCCAGAATATTCAAACTAGATACGGTGGTCACCGACTGCAATCGGAGCGGTGACGATCCTGAGTATGAATCATACAGGTGAACAGGATGTTTAACCAGTTTTTTTGCGATTTGCATATCTATTGTATAATTATACCTGTATAGAAACATTCCAGGGGATATCCGCCCGATCCCTCGACTCAATCAATGGAAGGACAGCTATGAAACCGGTAGAGCTTGGCAGTTACACTGAACTCTTCTCCGAATACACGGAACTGCGTGTCCAGGAGAACAGAACACTCAACATAGCAATTGTTGACGGTGATGTTATGGGAAACAGCAGAGCCACTGGAAGCGGTGTTTCCGCCAGAACCTTCAGTAAGGGGATCTGGGGATTTGCATCAAACCCCATAATTGATGATGAAAGCATAAGAAATGTTATCAGAGCTGCCACAAGAAATTCTCAGTTCCTCGCGGGAAAGGAGAACAGAGCTGGATACATCCTGCCTTCCTCGCCTGGTAGATCTTCCGAGGACTTCTCAACAAAGAAAATCCGTCTGACCCAGAAAGAGTTAATTGAGTTCATGATGGAAATCGACGGCAGGATTGAAAGTAAGTTCAGCAGAGTAGTATCAAGAACATCCGCTTTCCAACTCCTTGATATGGAGAAATACCTTGTAACTTCCGATGGATCCTCCGTTTACTCCATGATACCAAGATCCGTATTGTATATTTCTCTCAGTACTGAATACAAGGGTGAGTCGGTGGAACTCTTTGACGTTTACGGTGGTATGGGACAGTTCGAAGATCTGTTCTCGACACCCGAGGCTCTTTTCGACAAGATGGATGAGCACTACGAACACCTTATTAGGAAGGCTGAGGGGGTTTATCCTGATTCCGGCATAAAGGACTGTATTCTTGATGCTGATCTTGCAGGCATTCTATCCCATGAAGCCATAGGCCATACTACCGAGGCTGATCTCGTCCGTGGTGGTTCTGTCGCAGGCGACTACATGGACCAGCAGGTTGCCAGCCCGCTCGTAACACTGGTGGATTTTGCCAGCAGAGCGCTTGGAGAAATCTGTCCCGTTCCGGTATTCATTGACGATGAAGGTACGGTCGCCGAGGATGCAGTAATAATAGAGAACGGCATCCTGAAACGGTACATGCATAACAAAGAATCCGCAGCCAGTTTCAACGCTAGACCCACTGGAAACGCCAGGGCGTACCGCTTCAGTGATGAGCCTATCATTCGCATGCGAAATACAGTATTACTCCCGGGAAAGAGCAAGCTCGAGGATATGATAGCATCGGTGGATAACGGTTACTATCTAATGAAACCCAGCAATGGGGAGGCGGACACAACCAGCGAGTTCATGTTCGGGGTGGTTCAGGGCTATGAGATAAGGAAAGGCCGCCTTGGCAGAGCTATCCGGGATACAACGATATCCGGTGTAGCCTTCGACATGTTGAAAACCATAACAGCAGTATCAGATGATATTAAATGGACAAACGGCGGAATGTGCGGGAAAAAGCAACCTATCCCCGTAGGTATGGGCGGCCCGGCTGTCAAATGCAGAATCAATATAGGGGGAAAGTAATGAAGAAAAGAGACATCACAGAGTACAGCGTGGAAGCCATGCGGAAGGCCGGGCTTCAGAGATCTGAATGCCTCCTACGTGATACACGCAAGGATGAGCTTAATGTTGATAGTGGAGAGATGAGCCTTCTGCGAACAACCGATAATACTTCTCTGATCCTGACCGGGATTCTGGATGATAAAAAGGGGACGATATCCATCAACAAGATCGATAGGTTGTCAATTGATGAGGCAGTGACGACAGTACTTGACCTGGCGAAATCCTCGGAAGCTGACAGCGCTAACGATATTCCCCCCTCACAGCCGGCGGCGGAATTTGAAAGAGGACCTGTTGCAGTGGATCTTGATCTGATGTACAGCAGGATGAAGGATTTCATAAAATACAGCGGTGAACGTTACCCGAGCCTCATCCTTGAGCAAGCAATACTGGACTTTACGAACACCCATAAATACTACAGGAACTCCAACGGTGTTGATCTGCAGTCAAGATGCAGCTCATACAATTTCTCCCCCATGTTCACATCGAAGGAAGGCACAGATACCTCATCCTTCAACTACGTAGCCATTTCTACAGCTGAACTTGACAGGAACCTCCACGAATGCGGGACAGTAGATCTCCTGATGCGCCAGTCGACGGAGCAGGTTCGTTCGAGGGAATTCCAGGGTAAATTCAATGGAGACATCATCATCACACCGGACTGCCTTGGCAGTATCCTGCAGATGATCGTCTCCTACCTCAGTGATTATCCAATGATAAAGGGGACTTCAATCTTCCAGGATTCTCTCGGGATGCAGATCGCCGATCCTCAGCTGACACTGCATTCGAGACCCCTCTCAGACGAACTTGCGGAAGGTTATTTCATCACCTATGACGGTTTCAAAGCGGAGAACAGCACCATAATAAGTGAAGGAATTCTTAAGAGCTTCCTGCTTAGCCTTTATGGCGCAAACAAAACAGAAAAAACCAGAGCCGTCAACAGCGGTGGTGCCTATGTAGTTGACCCCGGAGAATATACATTTGATGAGATGACAAGATCGGTGGAAAGAGGAATACTTCTCTGCCGGTTCGCAGGAGGCATGCCGAGTGAAAGCGGTGATTTCTCAGCGGTTGCCAAGAACAGCTACTACATTGAGAATGGTGAGGTTGCGTACCCTGTCAAGGAAATAATGATATCGGGCAACCTTCTGAATCTCCTCAAGAACATAAAAAGAATATCAAGCGAGAGGGTGAATTTCGGTGATGCTGTCCTGCCATGGATACAGGTGGAAAACATGACGATATTCGGCAAGTAGATAATATCGACAGAAGGAAGAAGGATTATAAATCATGAGAGTAGTTTCAAAATGTGTCCAGTTCACACTATTGCTCATTTTTCTGATGCATGGCCATGCTGCCGCGCAGCCTCCCGGCCAACCCTTCTCATCCTACTGGTTCCCGAATGAACTCCTTTCGTGGACTCCCGCCGGAGATGCCGATTCACCTTACAACAGAGGCTCCCTCGAACTTGCCACCAGATCGCTTGGTGATACCCAGGCTAACATTCACGCAAGGGCGGATGAGGGAAGAATTGCAGCCCTTTCAATAATGTACCCCTCCACAAGCGGTAATCCCTCACAGGGAGCTGCTGTCTTCGACATCTACGCATTCAACTACTGGCAGTATACCGACAGGTTAGTCCTGTGGGGCGGTTCTGCCGGAGAAGGTCTCATCCTTTCTCCAAGCGCGGACGTCATCGATGCCGGCCATAGGAACGGCGTCCCGGTTTACGGAACAGTGTTCTTTCCTCCGATTGCGTTCGGCGGCCAGATAGTATGGGTGGAGGATTTCGTCCAGAACAGCGGCGGGATCTTCCCAGTTGCGGATAAACTGATTGAAGTGGCTGAATACTACGGTTTTGACGGATGGTTCATAAACCAGGAAACTGCAGGAGGATCGGCTGCCCTTGCCCAGGACTTGCGTGACATGATGGAGTACATACAGCTGAACTCCGATATAAATATCATGTGGTACGATGCCATGGTGGAATCCGGGTCTATATCATGGCAGAACGCCCTGAATTCAAACAACGATATGTTCTTCGAGGATGGCGGGACCATCTCGAACGAGATGTTCCTGAATTTCTGGTGGTCGTCTGCCGGACTTGCATCTTCGGCAGCCTTTGCTGCAGGCCTCGGTAGAAGCCCTTACGACTTGAACGCTGGAGTCGATGTGCAGGCCAATGGTTACTCAACCGGAGTGAACTGGGAAGGAGTTTTCCCGGAGGGCAGCCCCCATGTAACATCACTCGGGTTCTACTGCCCCAACTGGTGTTACTCCAATTCCTCCAGTCACCAGGACTTCTATACAAAAGCCAACAGGTTTTGGATTGGAGCAAACAGAGACCCATCCAACACCGAGACGGCACACCCCTGGAAGGGCATGGCCAATTACGTTCCCGCAACTACTCCCATTACTGGAGTTCCATTCGTTACGAATTTCAATACAGGTCAGGGGCACTTCTTCTCGGTTAACGGATCAGAAATGGGAAGTACCGACTGGAACAACAGAAGCCTTCAGGATGTTCTCCCTACGTGGCGCTGGGTCGCTGACTGCAGCGGAACAGCCCTCTACCCTGAACTGGACTGGACTGACGCCTACTGGGGAGGTACATGCCTGAAAGTTGCGGGGGACCTTTATCCTGGAACCCCGACCATTCTGTACCTGTACAAAACTGACGTGACACTTTCATCGGGAGATAATCTTGTAGTCGCATATAGTACGGGCAGCAGCGGTACTCCATCGAACCTGGAAGTGGGTCTGGCCTTTGAGGATCCGGAATCATTCGACTATTTCGACATGGGCAGCAGCACGACGGAAGGCTGGAATACAGTAACAACCGACCTGTCAGCCTACTCCGGAAGACCGCTTTCAGTGATCGCACTCCGATTCGACGCGTCAGCAACGGTTACTGGCTACGAAATAAAAGTAGGACAGTTCGGCATCATCAGCGGAACACAGGACACCCCTGCCCCGCCAACGAATCTCTATGTGGAAGATTTTCAGCAGATCGATGACGATCACGGAACGATAAGGCTCAGATGGGACCATTCGTCTGATTTAGCATACATGTACAATGTCTACAGGATAAATGCCGACGATTCACGCACCTGGCTCTGGTCCACACCTAATAACGCCTGTTTCGTACCTGAGATTATCCGGGAAACACCCGAAACAAGTTCAACTATTGAGGTTGTTACGGTTGGAAACGAGTTTGGTGTATCCTCTGCGGATACAACCAGCATCAACTGGACAATAACAGGCATTGAGGGATCCTCCGGAGGAATCCGTTTCGGAATATCTGATAACTACCTGAATCCCATGATGTCAAATACTTCAATCGGCTATTCCATCATTAGTGAAGGATCTGTGACACTATCACTGTACAGCCTTGACGGAAGACTTGTACAAAGGCTCATAAACGAATCCATGCCTGCAGGAAACCACACCGCTGTTCTGGAAACGGACGCACTGACCCCGGGAGTATATTTCCTGAGGTTGGAATCAAGGGGTTCCGCGGATATTGGAAAGTGCCTCATTCTGTGAGATCACATCGGCAGCAGACACGACAGGATTAGTATACTTCGATTTGTCAGTGAGTTTCAATAAACCGAATCTCACTGCCCTCTGCGGACACCAGTGAATACACGCGAAGCACTCCGCGCAATTATCACCGAAGACCACATTATCCTCACTGACCGTAACGTTGTTTACCGGACATACATCACTGCATAGACCACAATGGGTGCAGACTTCTGTGACCCGCTTGCGATCAACCCCGATAACCTTTCGGAACATGAACGCACCCATCCTGCTGTTGAGCCCCATTATCGCTGAGTTCCTGCCGGGCAGCGGGACCGACCTTCTGTCCGAAACCGCAGCAGCAAGCTCAGAAACAGTTCCTGTCATTTCAGAATGCATGGCTGGTTGTTTGGCTAACGCTGTCTTGAATACTATGCTGTTGTCCGGAAGTGCAATGCCCCATCCAAGGCTGAGCTTGCACCCTCCAGTCTCAAGTACTCCATTCAGTGAATGGAAAGCTCGCCCATATGCAAGACCGTAATGAATCACGGCAAATACATAGGCATCCGGTCTTAATCGCAGCCTGCTGACAAAATCTCTGACTATCTCGGGGATGTCCATATAGTATGTAGGAACGACGAAACCGACGACATCGCTGTCGTCCCCGATTTCAGTGCGACCTGCAAAACTCGCGATGGATGTGAACTTCGCGTCCTCGAAATTCTTCTGGAGCTCTCTGCATATCGCGATGGAGTTCCCTGTTCCCGTGAAGTAATAGATGTTCATTCTATTGGTACCTTTCCGTCAGGCCTGTTCGTCATGCAGGGACCTGACCTGAATAGTAGTTTAATCAGTTCCTCAATACCTAGTTCCCCCAGTGATGTCCCCCTCAAGGAGCCATCTAACCAGAGAGCGGAGAATCCGTGGACCATTACCCATGCATGCAGAACCGACTCCTGTATTTCCGGATCATCGCTCTTTCTCCCTGAGTAGCATCCTGCAACAGCGGATCTCAGCATCTCGAAGACCGCACGACCGGTCACATCCCCTCCGTCGCAACTCCCCTGTGAGCAGTACAGATCCGGTCTGCTCATGACCCTGAAGTAGGGTGTGTGCTCTATGGCGAAGCGTATGTACGCTTCACCAATGGCTCTTAATCGCTCTGAAGGTGTTTCCACTTCACTTAAGGCACCTTTAAACCTCTCACCGAGCATACTCCAACCCGCAGCTGACATGGCCTGCAGCAGCTCCGCCTTATCCTTGAAGTGATGGTATGGGGCAGCAGTGGATACCCCGGTGCGTTTTGCCACTTCCCTCAGAGTGAAACCTGATATCCCCTTCTCCGAAATGAGCTCCAGACCGGTATTTATTAGAGCGTCTCTGAGAGCACCGTGGTGATAATTATCGGTTCTGTCCATATCTCCCCCAATCTTGACAGCGCTAAGATAGCCACTTATCTTAGCACCGTCAAGATCGATTTACGAACGAATAAATCATCGGGAGGATACGATATGAGAATCACAGCGTTCAACGGAAGTCCAAGGGGAAAGGGCAGCAACACTGGAGTCATGGTTAGTGAATTCCTGGCGGGTGCAGCGGCTGCGGGAGCCGAGGCGGAGCAGGTTTTCCTTTCGGAGAGGAAGATAGCTCACTGCATGGGATGCTTCAAATGCTGGACAGCTACTCCAGGGAAGTGTGTCATCAATGATGATATGAAAGATCTCCTGCAAAAAGTCATGTCATCCGACTTGATCATTCTTGCCACCCCCCTCTATATCGACGATGTCACCGGCATAATGAAGGACTTCATGGACCGCCTGATACCGCTCATGGACCCGCACTTCGAGTCGGACAACAGCGGAGAGTGGAGACATGCGAAGCGTTTCAGCAGCTATCCTGATATCGCTGTTATTTCGAACTGCGGAATGCCGGGCAGGCAGCATTTCCAGGTTCTGAAGCTCCACTTCCGCAGGATGGCGAGGAACTTCCACTCGAAGGTGACTGCAGAGATCTATCTGGACTGTGGAGAACTTCTCAAAAACCAGGTTCTCATCCTCAAGCCCGTCATCGCAAAATACAGGAAGTCCCTTCGAAAGGCAGGCGAGGAATTAGCGAAAGATGGAATCATCTCAGCGAAAACTGCGGTAAAGCTCGAGAAGCCGCTCATCAGTGCTGCCATGTATATAAAGGAGGCGAACAAATACTGGGACAGGGAACTCTCTTAGCGTTCGGGGCCGGACCTAACATCTAAACATTTTGACTGTTTATATTTAATATGTTACAAATGTTTAGATGTTAGGTTCGGTCCCAGATTCAGCCAGTTATTTCACAGTTTCACAAACCTCGCCGAAACTGACCTATTCTCGACAAAACCGCGGACCATGTAGGTGCCGGAGGGGGTTTCATCCCCGGATGAATCACAACCATCCCAGATGACAGGTCCATTACCTGCCTGGGCAGTAAGAGTTCTGATCAACCTGCCATCCGTACTGTAGATCAGAATACCTGAGACAGCATCTCCCGGTATCCCGATCAGGGATATGCTGAGATTTCCAGAACAGGGATTGGGGGAAAGCACCAACGAGAGGTCATCGGTATGGAATCCCTCCTGGTTTTCGATCCCGGTGACCACATCCCGTGGGATAAAGACCACTTCAGGTTCTGAGGCTCCGCCTGCAAGCCAGGCTACCCAGTATCCGTCTTCAACACTGCAGACAGCGATGTTTCCTTCAGCAACGATACTCACTCCTGTCTGGACGATATGATCGAACCCATTCCATTCTCCCTGGTAGTGCCTGCACCTGATCTCACCAGCATAGCGCCAGGCTATGAGAAGCCCCTCATCCTCGGGATTGCCCGACATAGCACAGGGTGATGATCTTGAAGGCTGATTCCATGGATAAGTCTGAGTTGACAGAGGTACAGGATCCTCGCAATCGAAGCCTGAGTACATCACATCACCCCATTCGTCTGCCCACATGAGGAGCCCTTGCGCAGAACAGCTTCCAAGAGCCATTACACATGGATCGTACGGAAGTGTATCGACGGCTGAATGGAAAACATCTGAAAGCAGGTTAAGTGAGTCAGAAGGGGGATTGTGCGTAAAGGAAGTCAGGTGTGTGTAACCTGGGATTTGAAATGGACTGTACCCGGGATATTTCATATCAGTGGCGAATACGGGCCAGCCATCCATACACACTACAGGTCCGACAAGCCGGTTGAAGAAGGGATCATCCATCATCTGAAAAGGATAAGGGTCCTCCTCGAAAAGTGTTGTTCCAAGGCTGATGGAACCGTCAGCGGCAACATCGAACTCGGTTGAAAACCAGTATGCTGAGACTCCGCTGCTGAAACATGTATAGTAGAAGCCGGTCAGAAAGCCGTCCCATCTCTCATCAGGATACTTCAGCAGTCCATATTGAGCCACCTCAGCTACAACATACCGATCTATTTCGACAAAATCCTGCACCGT
>JAGLOY010000030.1 GCA_023138735.1 Candidatus Aegiribacteria sp.
ATCATTCTCCGTATACCGCCTTAACTATTTCGGGAAGAACTCTACCGGCCGCTCCGCGCAGGTTCAATGTTCCATCCAGGGATGAGAGGGGGGTTTCCTCAGGATTGATCTCTATAACTTTTACGCCTCTTCGCAGAGCGATCAGAGGCAGCGAGCTTGCGGGATACACAACCATGGAAGTTCCAATGACCAGCATCAGATCGCAGCTGTCCGCCAGCCTGAATGCCCGTTTCAGAGCCTGCTCGGGGAGCTGCTCTCCAAAAAGAACAACGTCCGGCCTCAGGATGCTTCCGCACGAACAGCGAGGCGGAAGCTTCTCGAAGAGATCAGCGGTCATCTGTACACGAGAAGCACCGCAGGAATCGATGCAGGAGGCTGTTCTGAGATTCCCGTGAAGTTCAATGACATCCTCCATTCCGGCTTTCTGATGAAGTCCGTCAACATTCTGCGTTATCAGTGGAAATATCCCCTTTCCATGCTGTAGCCTTGCAAGGGCATAATACCCTGTATGGGGCTTCAGTTCCTGACAGGCTTTCAGCCTATCTCCGTACCACTCCCATACCAGTGCGGGATTCCTCGTGATCCCCTCAAGCGAAGCGAGGTCCTCGGCCCTGTACTCCTTCCAGAAACCGTCCTCTCCTCTGAATGTTCTTACTCCGCTTTCCTTGGACATCCCGGCTCCGGTTGAAACAACCATTAATCCGGCAGCTTCTATCATGTCAGCCGCTTCTGCAATAAGATACGCGAGCGATTCTGTTATTACACTCTCCATCTAACCTTCTTCAACGCCCCCTAACCACCGCTACAATGTCGGTAACTGAGCGGGACGCGCCCCCAGGGGTCGAGAAATCGATTCTGAATATGTATGCTCCGGAGGCAGGTTCATCGAAATCCATATCAAGGCCGTTCCATAGAACCTGATTGTAACCCTCATCGCAGGTTACTGATTTCCGCCATATCGCCCTTCCTGCAACGGTATAAATGGTTATTACAGCTGTACCGGCAGAAGAGGTCTCGAAATTGAAGCACCTCTGTCCTTCACCAGGATTGGGATACACGAATACCGATGATAGAAGATCTTCTGTTACTGCTGTCACTTTAAAATCAAGTGTATCCCTTGCTGAATTGCCCATTCCATCCCAGACGGCCAGGATTATTCTGTGGTCGCCTTCTGCAAGTTCGGGAAGACTGTATTCAACCTCACCGTACGTGTAACTGTTGGTTACGTAAGTAAAATACCTGCTTATGTCGAATCCCTGGGAATCCAGGCTCAGGAGGATTGAGCGGCCAGCACCTCCGCCGATTACGCAGATCCCGCTGGAATCGGAAAGCACAGCTCTCAGAACCGCGTCTCCGCTTACATTCGGAATGCTTTCTCCACGGTAACCATCGATCCACAGCTCAATTGCCGGGGGCAGCGAATCGGCTGAGTGATCACCTTCGTCCGCCGCTGTCACCCACTCATCGAACGCCACCTCACAACCGTTTACCGATATCCCTACGGCGCTGCCGCGGGAATAGGAACCTGTGTCCGCCTGCATCGGCATGAAGAAGGATGCGGAGAATCCCTGATCGGTTCCCGTTATGAACGCCTGGTAAATGCTTGAACCGTACCTGAGGTAGGTTGTTGAACCGCCGCCTATACCGTTGTAAACCCGTTCTGATCCGCTTTCAGTGATATTCAGTAAACCGATCGAGCTGTTCTGGAAAGACCCGGTGACGGTATTTATCCTGCCTCTGAAGAGAGTATCCGAGGGGATCTCAAGACTGCATCCGCCTGCAGACGGGTAAACGGAATGTAGACCTCCGTCTCCAAAGAGAACGTAGTACTTACTGTTATAATAGCTTGACTCCTGTATCTTGGCCAGCCAGAGGGCTTCTGCTACACTGGGATTCCCGCCGCCGTATATCTCTTCGTAATAATAACTGAACAGTCTCTCGTTAGGACCCGAGAAAGTGCCTCTGGTGGCTCCGATGGAAATGATGGAGCCGGAGCCGGGCATAAGCAGGAAATCCTCAGCCAGGCAATTGGCCGATATCATGTCAAAATGTCCCAGATCGCAGCTTGCGAAGATCATCACCGGCTGCCTTATGCCGTTATCGATAATTTGAACATCGCTTGATATAAGAAGTTTCTCATGTGCAAGCTGCCCGTAGGAACCGTGGCCGAAGAAGATCATGTTCGCGCAGCCGGTTGAAAGCTCCTGAATGAATGCTGCCCTTGCATCGGGTTTCTCCGGATGCTCTCCGGAGGGTATAGTCCCCGGCGGCCATGGGTATTCTATCATGTAAAATTTTACTCTGTCCAGGCTGGCAGGAAGAATAGTATCCGCCAGCAGTTCACAGCTGCCCGTATGGATGTACTCGCTTTTAATAGTCCCCCATTCATCATCCGCGACCAGCACTATCCTGTTCTCCCACTCTCCGGCTCCCTCCCCAGACTCGTATGTCATGACCTTCGCAAGGTAAGCGGCCAGCTGGTCCTGCGAAGACACAGGAATTCTCGATATGGGAGCTTCGGGGAATCCGCCAAAAGGGGGGGACAATCCAAGCTCATGAGCGATGACATAGATATCATCGTAGTTAATACCATTTTCCCCACTAAGCAGAATACAGGCAGGTATCAGTGTGGGGTACGCGGTGATATGCATGAGAGGATCGTAAGATCCGTCTCCTACCAGCAGAAGGGACTGAGGCGGTTCGCTCCATGAATCCTGTGTAAATCTGAAGAAGGATCTTATCGCGCCGGGATCGCGAAGGCCCTGTCCGAATTCATCGTATACCTCTCCTGCGCTTACAATCGCAACGGACAGACCCCTGCCGGCATATATGGTTTCCAGGAGTTCGGCAGCCTCCATCAGCTGGTCCGCAACAACTATCACTACATCTCCCTCGATTCCACTGCCGATTATCCGGCCGGGCTGGGAAACACTTATTGAATCCGGTGAAAGGTATGAGGAGGCTCCCGCTGAAAGCCAGAACTGGCTGTTGCTCCACAAATCAAGCGCGACATCAAGATCCGCTCCGGATAACTGTCCTTCAAGCCTTACAGGCAGGGCAGGATCCGAAAGATCCAGCAGACCGAATTCACTGACAGCTCCGCCAAATGTGAAGTTGTACTTTGTTACAACAAATGAAAAGGGAAAACGCAGCATCCGGTTGGCAGCATACGACAGTCTCCTTGGATATTCGACCATGAAGTAATTGAAATATATCGCTCCGGGCTCTTCAACGGCGGTTACCTTGAGGAGGTTCATGGATGGATCCAATTCAAGATCGCCGATATTCAGTATTACTTCGCTGCTTCCTGACCAAACAGTATCTTCAATCACAGAACCGTTAAGGTCGAGCTCAATTCTGTGAGGTCCGGAGTTAGCTTGCTCAGGAATGATTGACAGGATCAGGCTTCCATTACCATCTGCGGAGAGGGTTGAGAAGTAGAAGTAGCTCGGTATACTCTCGAAAAGCTGCGTCCAGACCCATCCCGTGCGCTTTTCCTGCCCTGCGACCCATGCATATTCCTGCTCCTGCCATATCCTGTGAAGCAGGCTGTCTCCCCATTCCGGTGAAGCATCGGGCATCGCGCTGACAGTATCAACTCTTAGGCCGTCTTCCCCGCCCCATGTCAGCCAGTAAACGTTGTGTGTTGCGTACCTGTGGGAGAGTCTCTGCCGTCCGCTTGAGACAGCGAACCTGTCGAGTTCCCGGGCGAAAAATATAAGCGTGTCCGACTGGTCAAAGATGCCGTCTCCACCGTCATACACTTCTATTGCCAGTTCAGATAATTGATGTTCATCGGTCGGATCTTCCAGAACAAACTGGGTTCCGGGACCGGAAAAGACCATTAACGCTCTCGAAGGAGTTCCGGTTATCCCGCATCCCGCCTGTTCAAGTTCTGATCCGGTTACAGCGTAAATACCGGTGGAAGAAACCGCCATTCTAGCCCATGGTCTGCCCCAGAAAGGGCTGGTTACATCGGTCAGGCCATTTTCCGGCCAGTAAAGAAGTCCGGGGTGGGTTGCAGCTTCAAGCAGAGGAGAATCGATCTCGCGGCCGCCATGGGCCGGAGGCCATGTCAGCCGGACGGATATCTCAACAGGGATATTGCCGGTAATGCCGGCGCCGAATGGATTGACGACTACCGCGGCAACAGTTATTCCGAGCATCCTGCTTGTATGGAGCTCTACGTAACCGTCTGACTCAGCAGTGGGAATGATTGCAGGTATTTCCCATTCCGTATTAAGCCCCTCCCCCGTCACGACAGGAGTGACCAGAAGCGGTCCGGGCGGCATAGCGGACTGAGAGCCGCTGGGAACAAAGCTTAAATCCGGTTCGCATCCGGGAGGAATGGGAATGTAACAGATGATTGACGGCAGAACATATTTATCCTGCTCGAATGAAACCCCCATACCATCAATAACGGGATACCACCGGTTTTCATAGCTCTGGAAGACTGGCTGGCCGATACTTACGGTAAATGCACATCCATCATTACCAGAGTAGTTATAAGTAACAATATCATGGTGTTCCCGGTTACTCAGCAGGAAAACGGCCAGTAGAAGAAGGTTCAAATCACTTTCCTTTCAGATAGAATTACCACTCAATCAGAGTCCGCGGCAAGAGAAATATACCTGTCATTCGTTTGCCGGCCGTGAAAATGCGTCTCTCCATCTGGAATATAACTCCACAGGTAGGCGTGTGTTCCCGACAGCCCTGATCTGAATCTCCGCTTTTCTGTACCTCAGGTCAATTATCCGGCAGGTTATCCGGCCGGTCATCCAGTTCCTCAAATTTTCCTGTGATCTCTCTGTGGTCTGGGATCTCCTCCAGAAAGGTCTTCCTAAATGAACGGTCATCAATCCGGTCGGCTATCTCGATCAGTGTATCGTAGGCGTTACTTATCATCCTTCTATAGCCGCCTATACACTCATCGGTACTGATCAGATCCGGAAATTCACAGCCCTTGAGAACAGAGTACGTATCAGCAAGAATGCCATGAACTTCCGAACGGTCTTTTGTATTCTGATAATTCAAGTCATTCAGAGAACTGATTATCATCGCATGAGCTTCCATCACCGTATTCCTCGTAATGTCAGTGACAAGTATAATTTTTGAAAGAAGAGCTTTCGCATACGCTTTTAAATTCCTGGAACCTATCTCCTCCATGATAACAAGCGCTTCCCTCAGAACTTTTTCCGACTCAATCTGCCTGCCAAGGTTCATATAAACTTCACCAAGGTACGCAAGAACTTCTCCTTCGCCTTCTAAGTCCCGGGTTTCCCTGCAGATCTCAAGGGATGCCGTCAGTAAAGGTATCGATTTGCCCGGATCTCCTCTTCTCAGATGAAGCAATCCCATTCCTGACAGAACTATACCTTCCATGGATAGATCGGTTTGCTTCTTAGCTATTTCCCTGGCTTCGAGATAATATCTGTCGGCTGCATCGAACATTCCGAGGTAAAGCATGATGTTACCAAGATTGTTAAGACATTTGGATTCACCGGGATTATCACCCAGCTCCCTGCATATAGAGAGACTTCTCCTGAATATGGACAACGCCTTTTCAACAGTTCCACTTCTGAAATATGAATTCCCGATATTTATAAGTATATGAGCCTGCGAATAAAGATTACCGATGACCGACTGGATCTCCAGAGCCCTTCGGTAATATTCAAGAGCGGTTTCATTATCACCCAGAGATGCCTTGACAAGCCCGATATTGCACAACGCACTCGACTGCAATGTACTTGCAGCAAGTTCATCCGATATTTGAAGGCTTTCCTCAAAACGGGACAGGGCTTTCTGGAAATTTCCTGAACTCCACTCAACAAGGCCAAGATTGTTGAGTGCACGTGCCTGTCCCCCCTTGTCAGAAATACTCTCTGAAAGTAATAGAACTTTCTCTATGGTATGCTTTGCTTCCTCCAGCCTGGATTGCTTCCACAGAGAAATGCCCATTCCGTTCAAAGCATCAAGCTGTCCAACACAATCATCGTTCCTGAGCGCTGTATCCAAGGCTCTCCTGAGGATTTCGGTCCCTTCTGTGTGTTCACCCTGATCAGTGTAGATTCCTCCAAGAGAAACACCCGCCTGTATAAGATCGGGATCCAGTTCAAGTGACCGTTTCATGAACTTCATGGCCCTGTGAAGATCCGCCTTTGATGATCTCCCGCTGTACAGGTGCTTACCTTTCAGATACAGTTCATACGCATCGGTTTTCTCCGTAATAGTATCGGTTATCCCAGGAAATACGTCCGGCTCAATACCAAGCGCCTTCAGTAATCCCTCAGCCAGTTTTCCCTTTATTGAAGAGAGGCAGTACCAGTCATCCTCCCAGCTGTCAACCCATATTATTCTATTCTCGAGGTGATCGCTTAATTCGACCGAAATCCGGAATTTACTATTCTCCTTCCAGAGGGAGCCTATCACCAGGTACCTGACGCCAAGCCTCTGAGCAATCTCATTACGGGACGGTTCGTCACTCAGGACTCTCGCCACATCGCTCAGAGAAGCGATGTTAATACTGCCCGCTCTGGAAACATCGGATGCCAGGTCAGCAGAAATACCATATGCATAGAAGGAATCCTTTTCCAAACCGAGGTTATTGAAGGGAATAACGGCCACAGACGGTACACCATCTTTATCGGAAGGTTTCCGTATCTCATCAGCCTCATCCAATCCAATATCGGTCAGGGAGCAGGTTCCTTTTAAAGCATATACCTCTATTAGTCTTCCCAGCCCCCTGAGTCTGTGAAGGCCGATGGGTGTGATATCCGGAAGATACTCCTCCCCGCACCCATTCAGTATCTCCCGGGATATGCAGATGCAGCCCGGAGGTGACAGCTTTTCCAGCCTTGCGGCAACGTTGACGGTGTCTCCAAAGACATCGTTGCTCTTGTAGATAACATCTCCCAGATGAATCCCGATTCTCACTCTGAAATTGTAATTCTTAATACTCTCCTGAAAGGATCTTGCGCAATCTACCGCACCGGAAGGACTGGAGAACGTACTGAGAGTTCCATCACCCATTACTTTCACCAGTGAACCCGAACACGATTTGAGCTGTTTCAAGAAAGCTTTGCTGCAGCAGGCAAGAACTTCCATGCCCTCCGCTTCATTCTTCTCCATAAGTGATGTAAAACCGACTATATCGGTAAACATCACAGCGAGCCTTTTTCTGATTAGATCCGGCAATCCCTGTCCTCTCTGATTATTAATGCAATGATAAGTATATCTATTCTGTCTCTCATGCAAAAGGTTCAGTTGCCGAAGTTTCTTATATTCACATAATACACTGCGGAGGGACAGATGAATTCACTCTCATGGCATCTTGCATGGAGATATCTCAGAAGGCACCCGCTTCGACAACACCTGGCCTTCTCAACTATTGTCAGCGTAGCGGGGGTAGCCCTTGGAGTTGCCGCCCTCATTATCGTAATGGGAGTCCTTTCAGGCCTTGAACATTTCATTGAGGAATCTGTCATTATCGTTGACGCACCCCTTGTCATAATGCCAGACAGCGGCGGATCATTTCAGATGTCTGACAGCCTTCTGGATGAACTGGAATCCCTCGTTCCAATCCAGAGCATCTCGCCTTTCATTCAGGGAGAAGCAATCATCCGTCTTCCTTCAAGGGGAGTGGATTCGGGATGCAGAGTAAGGGGAGTCGATCCGCAGCGGGAATTCGCCTCCGGCATGATGGAAGATAAACTCTCTTACGGAGAGCTTGTGCTTTCTACACCGGAGGGGGATGATTGTATCCTTATGGGTCTCTATCTTGCAGAACAGTTCTATCACTCCGTAGGGGATACACTGTACCTGTTCCCGCCTAAGGCGTTCTTTTCCAGCAGAGGATATGCGATAGGGAAGGCTGTTCTATCAGGAGCATTGGAGACAGGGCTGCCTGTGAACGATGAAACTCTGGCATACATCCCGCTTGATCTGGCAAGAAGAATGTACCTTCCCGAAGGCGGCTACACCGGTATCAAACTCTACCCGGCGGAGGGTTTCTCTCTCGAAGATGCTGCTGATGCGGCAGCTGTTCTGTTGCCGGCGGGTACCTCTGTTAAGACATGGAAAGAGCTGAATCCTGATCTTGCCGCCTCCATGAAGCTTGAACGGATGGGAGCCTTCCTGGCTCTGCTTCTCATAACGCTGGTTGCTACTTTCAACATCATGGGAACCATCTCCAGGTCGGCCATCGAACGCAGGAAGGACGTCTCCGTCATCAAAGCAATGGGGGGCAATAACAGGCTTATATTCAACATATTCCTCTGGGAAGGAATAATCGTCGGAATAGCCGGTATCGTTCTGGGGGTTTTCATCGGTCTTGCCGGCTGCTGGCTTATAGGTGATACAGGCATTCTGCAGCTGCCGGATGTCTATTCATTTCATGAAAACATCCCTGTCAGGGTTTCAATACCCCGGACAGCCATGATAGGTCTCATTGCTTTCATGCTCAGCCTGGCATCAGGCATTCTTCCGGCTATGAAGGCAGCTGGACTTGATCCCGTACGCGGCCTGGAAAGTTGAGTATTCTTCTTGCCGTTCTGCTGGCATACGCCTATTCTCCTGGCGATTCCAGCTGGAATCTGGTAACACTGGGCGATATCCCCGAGAGGGCAATCCTGTTTGCTGAACTCGCGGCGAAGGATGGAGGCAGGTCGACACTCGATCTTGCAACTATGCTGGAGATAGCGGGCAGGTTTGCTGAAGCTGAAAACTGTTACACGCTCGCGCTCAATTCAACAACCGATCCTGCCCTGTCAGAATGGCTTGAAAACAGAATATCAGGCACAAGAAACCTGGATACGCTGGTGATACTCAGTATCGAGCTTAATAACATGAGCGACGGAGATATCAGGGATATATCAGTTGAAATACCCCTGCCGGAATCACATCCCCCCTATCAGACAGTGCAGCGGCTCACAGGTATTTTCATCGCGGAACGGAACATATTGGTTCAGCATATTGAACTTCTGCCTGCAGGATCTACTATCGTTCTTCCACTGATACTTCATGTAACACAACAGCCGTACAACTTCAGGCCTCTTCCCGCGCTCTATCCAACCTTGTCCGGTTCGGTAAGCCTTGAGGATATCTCATCTTTAGCACGAGCGATTACGATACCGGAGACCCAAACCGGTCCGGGACCATGCCTTGAGATCGCATACATTCTGCAGGACAGGGCAGCTGCCGCAGGCCTTGAACTTCAGATCATCGGGGGATTACTCAGGAACGGCAGGGACGATCTGCTTTTTCACGCCTGGAATCTTATACCCCGAACCGGTATGCCCATTGACGTTACTCTTTTCCAGGCGGACTCATTAAGAGGAATAGGACACTGTCCAACGGATATTATTCCCCTGTGGAGTTACGAATATACTGACGGACACGAAGTGTCTGTCTTCTACCCGCAGCAGAACGAAGACCTTGATGTATCGATAGAGGCATCCTTCGCAGATCCGGAATTGATAGAAGGACTTCTGAACCTCTTCCCGATTTGCATGATGACAAATTAACGAGTTTTCCACGCCTGGAGGTTAAAATGAAACACATCTTTCTCTTTGCATTGATAGCACTGCTTGTCCCCTTCCTGACCGGATGCGGACAGGATGAAGGATCCCCCACCGACAGCTCGGGGGATACGGCGGCCGAAAGCGTCATCCTTCAGAACTGCGTTGAAGCCCTGGGCGGGGAGGAAGCGGTTCGGAACATCCGGGTGATACATACCATTGACAGTCTTTCTATGGCCGGAATGACCGGTATGACCGAATCCTGGTGGGTCCGCGAGCCTTTCATGGGATTTTCCGTCACGGAGATAGGTCCTATTGTACAGCAGGTCCTGATGACCGGGGACAGCGTATGGACAGTGGACCGCAACGGACACCTCTCACCGGGGGGCATGGAGCAGAAGGATCAGATGATGCTTTCCAGAGTCACGGTCTTCTACGACTACCTGTTCGATGCCTCAATGATCTCATTAGGGGCGGACACTCTGATAGACAGCGTTGCGGCGGTACCCCTGTATCTTGAGGACCAGCCGAATGTTGTCTTCTACTATTCAAAGGAGACGTGGCTTCCCCTGCTCATGACAGCGGTAACAATGGGAATTGAGGTCAGAAGCTACCCGGATGATTACGAGAACATCGAAGGTATAGTTTCCGCGACCAGCAGCATCAGTACTATCCCGGCCATGGGACAGGAGATCGAAAACTGGAATATCCTTACCGAGTACAATGTGACTGTTCCGGAATCGATTTTCGTACTCACTTCCGCGGGGGGCGACTGGGAACTTGAGAATCCGGGAGCTCCAACAGCCTTTTCCCTCAAGGGCGAGCATATTTACCTCGATGGAGAGGTTAACGGGAACCCTGTCACCATCCTTCTGGACAGCGGAGCAGGGGCAACTGTTCTTGACAGCACACTGGCAGCCGAACTCGGGCTGGAGGGTACCGGAAGCCTTCCGGCAAGAGGTATAGGAGGAACCAGGGAGTTCTCATTTGCAAAAGTCCCAACCTATTACGCTGCCGGAGCCCTGGTTAGTGATCAGACCCTGGCGGTAATGCCTCTTTCGGAGGAATTCTACCCCTCAACCGGAGAGATGATCGACCTTATCATAGGGTATGACTTCCTCAGCCGTTTTGTTACCAGGATCGACTACGGCTCCGAGACGATAACCCTGTTCGACCCGGACAGTTTCAGCATCGACAGCGATGATATTTCTATTCTTCCAGCGGAGAGAAGCATGAGCCTTCTGTCCATAGAGGCGGTTCTGGAGGATTCGGTTCCCGTCACCCTTCTCCTTGATACAGGAGCGGGAGGAAGCATTCATCTGACACCCTCATTCTTCGAAAGTCATCCACAGTTCCTCGGTGACAGGCCAACCTTCGAAACAGTGATACAGGGTGTGGGTGGAGAGGAAACCATCAGCGGATTCAGGGTTTCAGATATTACACTTGGGGATTACACTGTTCCGGGCGGGCTCTGCTCCAGCTTCGACGGCGGTGACATGTTCAGTCAGTACGACGGAATCCTCGGCAACGCTGTTCTCTGCAGGTTCATACTGTATCTGGATTACAGTTCAGGACAGATCATTCTGGAACCTTCCTCCCTGTTCGAGGAAGGCCTTTCTGAATCCCTTACGGGCATGGGACTCGAAATCGAGAACAACAGCCTTCTGGTAAGCAAAGTCATACAGGGCTCCCCCGCGGAGGAAGCGGGTATCCTCGAAGGTGATATACTCCTTGAGGTAGATGGAATCCCGGTCAACGCGGATCAGCTGAATGACCTGAGCGACCTTCTGCCGGACACTGCCGGTGCTGCTGTATCACTGAAGTTTATGAGAGACGACAACGAGATCGATCTTGAGCTGATAACGGATTACATTGTCCCGATGTAGTGAATGGCACTCCGTGCTGGACGCAATTAGAACGCATTCTTGGGGATTGGATCCAAGCTTATAATTGAACATTAACTGTAGTTCGGATTTCACGCGCAAACATATCAAAACCTAGTTTTTCAGCCAATCCTATAGACGCTGTATTCGATGATGAAGCCAGATAAATTGGTATTCTGTTATTTCTTGCACACCAGTTTACAGCTTGCTTCACACACAGCGATCCATATCCACGTTTCCTGTATTCATCGTGAGTCCATACGGCAATGTTGGAGGCATTGAATGGCAGGTCAGTAACGGAGCTATATGATACGATATTCCCATCCTTGATTACTGCCGTGATTCTGCCTTCAAGCAGCTGTGGGGAATAGGTATTCACCCAAACATGATCTCTGAACAACCTGCCCCTCCTTGCCTTCTTTCCTGTCTCGATCATATCTCGATGACTTTCGGTGAGTACTGTGATATCTGAACTAGCGTCAAAGGATAAATTTGTTGAGTATCTGAACCATTCGGATATCCAATAGTATCTGTATCCACACACTTGGAAGAATGCATCATCGACCTGTTCAATCAGATCATCCGATAATTGTCTTGGTGCATACTTTCGGTATTCTTCCATTAGATCTCGATTAATGGAGTGAATGAGAGTCTCATTGAATACTGAAACAAGCAGATCATGTACATTCACAGTCAATTCAGATTCGGGTTTCCCTCTAAAGCTTGATGAGAACACTCTCTTTCCGGAAGTAATAGCTTGCTCGCTTGCTCCGAGGTACTTCAGATAGAAATTGAAATCTTTATCCATATGCTCCATCCTGGCCAATCAAACGATATTGTGTGAATTAACAGAGGATAATTTAAGGTGATATTAAACTGATTGGAGGCTGAAGTAAAGACGCAAGCATAAAACAACTTAACTCGCAGAACTTAAATCGCTAAGAGCAATCCATTATTGGGGAATAGAGTTCTAGAATGATGGTTTGGGGGGACAGTAGTGGATGCTTCTAGAACTGGTACTCCTAATGAAATCCAGTTGGGAACCTTTCCTTGACTGGATCACAAGTGTCGCTGAGCTGCGGAAAGCCCTTTCAGCATGATCTAGGGGCTTCCTTTCACCTTGATCTCAAAATATTTATTAAATCAGAAGCATGTCTTGCTTGAAGATGATTCGTAAACAAGAAATATTTGTCATGTAACGAGAACCGGGCCAAGCTCCTCAACTCCTTTTAGGATATCCTGAATACTCTTGATGAGGGCTTCCAGGAACCGCTCGTCCTCAAGCAGGACGCCGTCGTACTCAGATTGGTTCCTTCGACGATGAGCCTCGGTCAGCAGCCTCCAGGTCTCAGGGGGGAGACCAAGTGTATGAGGGATAACTTGAAATACGACATAGCGGTTGTCAGCGCGATAGCCATGCCAACGAAGCGCTGCGAGCGATAGCGAATGAGCAGCGTTGTAGGCCAGATCGAATCGACTGTCGAACGACAGCGCCGGATTCCTCGAATCCTCAAGGCGTCTCCTGCCGGAGAGCACAAGGCTGTCGAACTCTATCTGGGAACCTGGCTCTTCTTTGAGCTTTCTTATTCTCACGAGATTCTGGATCTCATTCGAGGTCATTGTCAGATCCGATCAGAAACAGCCTGGGTTTCGATAGCACATTCAAAATGAATGGGCTCCTGGAGGAATGTTTCTCTTTCCACTCATCAATTGTAATCATATGAACGCTAATTTGCCGGTTGATGTTTTGCTCCACTGGTTGCAGAGCGTTGATGATATCTGGATACGCGAGATCCTCACCTACAACCAGCAGATCCACATCGCTCAAGGCTGAATCATCACCCGTCGCAACCGAGCCATATATGAATGCAGTATGGATACTGTCGGTGTAGGGTAAAAGAGCATCTCGTACTGGTATTGTAAGACCAACTGTTTTTAGAATGATGGCGTGAAGCTCCTGGAAAATTGGTGAACTCTGGTTCACTCGGTACAGTTTCCGGCGACCAAGGGGAACTTCGATGACAAGTCCGCTGGATACAAGGCGCCTGATCTCACGATGGACAGCCCCAACACCCGAGGCGGCAAGACGGATAAGCTCAGCTCCCTGGAAACTTCTTTCCGGCTGACCAAATAGCAGAGCAAGGACACGCAGTTGAACACGAGAGAAAAGACTCTCCGCTAATCCGAGAGCTGGGAGTTCAACACTTCCCTTGGTGTGTGTATTATTTTCCTTTTTGTGAATTTTTGTCAAACCGCTCTTCCTTCCCAATATGGGAATAATACTTCCCAATATGGGAATATGCAAGGTTGCGGTGTGGTTTTAAGTGCTATACAAAGGTGAACGAATAAAATGGCTTCTGAATAATGGAAAGTACCTTCTGATATTTGGTACCCCCTAGTGGACACTCTTAGAATTTACTCTTGCTTTGATCGATTAGGGTAAAAGGTCCCCACGTGGCGGTGAAATAATCATTGGAAGTATTACGAAAATTCCAGCAACAGCGAACAAAAAATATTTAAGTGATTTTGACCCATCGAAGTAATTCATTTCTACAGTTTGGACAGAATCGATACTGAAAACCATTTCGGAACCATCCGCAACCACTCCATCAATGATACCATCTTGAAAGACTGCACCTTTACCTTCAAAAACAAGCTCAACAACCAAGGAATCGCTAAGTAATGAATCACAAACGCGATATCCTGAGAAAGAGTAACAATCACCGCTGTTGCAGATGAGAGAATAGATAGTGTCACCCTCTTTTAGCTCAATGTCAGAAACCAGCAATAATCGCCTTGTACTGCAGGCTAAGAATAACACGACTATTATCAAACTTACCAGCACACGACTGGATCTTCGGGATAAAGTCATATTTGGAACCCCCTGACCTTAAAGTATGCAACTTCATTCTCATCTAATCAATATTGTGGTGAGTAACAATAGGGGACGGAGGAATCACCTCAGTCCCCATAGCTGGTACCCCGTGGTGGAGGTATTTCGAACTGTAACCCTGGTCGGAAATGAGTTCTAAAATTCTGAAATCTGGTACCCCCTGGTGGAGGTATTTCGAACTGTTGTTATGGTTGGGAATTAGTTCTAAACTCTGAAATCTGGTACCCCGTAGTTTACGCATTTCGAACTGATTCCTACATGATATCTCAACCTCTTCGTTGAATAGCAGCTGCATAACATCGGCTTATCCGATGTTCATGAACAAATATCAAATACATTTGTCAAGATACTCCTCTTGACGGATAGTTATATGCACTTTATTCTCATGTAAGATAATTCACGACTTTATTGAACAGCTGCTGTTCAATCATTGTTAGGAGATAAAAATGAACATCTGGGACATAAATAAGCTGGTTCTGTTCATCGCATTTTTCGTTCCAGGATTCATATCTATAAAGACTTATGACTTGTTAGTGCCCAGCGCAATAAGGAGTTCGGGTCAGACAATCATTGAGGCAATAACATACAGCGCCATTAACTATGCGCTCTTCTCTTGGATATTACTAATAAAAAATCTACATCCTATACTAATAGCTATAATTGCGATTATCATTTTGCTTATATCACCGATACTCCTTGCCTGTGGATATTGGAGATTTCGTAATTCAGGCATAGTCAAAAAGCACAGCCGTCACCCTATACCGAAGCCATGGGATTATGTCTTTGGCAAACAGAAATCATACTGGGTCATAATTGAGTACACAGACGGAGACTGTATTGGTGGGATATATGATACAGACTCCTTTACATCTTCTTATCCATTGACTGAGCAAATCTACTTGCAAGAAGAGTGGGAAATAGAGGGGAGGAGCTTCATTAAGCCTATCGACCGTTCGTCAGGTATACTAATATCGGACAAGGATATTAGAGCAATAAGGTTCTACAGCTAGGAGGATTCAGATGCCAAAGGAAAAAAGTGAGAAGAAGAATGATACTCGAAGGATAATCGGAGAAGGCTATAAGCCTGAGCCAATTAAGCCAATCAAGAAAGGTTATCAGCCAAATCAAGGGAATCTGGATACATCTAATCCTCCAGGTTCAGGTGCATCGGACGACAGTGCTGCTACTGAGTCAAATTCCAGCGACAATACCTCGACCGCAGGAAATGGAGATTCCTGAGTCTACTGCGCAAGATGTAGGGGCAAATACAGAGGATGTTGGGAGACCAATCACAGTCACAGCAGGGAGGCTAGCTATGGGAAGTATACATGATATCATTGAAGCTAATAGAATTTTCGGAGTGATACTCAGAAACATAGAAATATTCATGAATGCCAAGCGGATAGGGTTCGAATACCTTCTCAATCCCGAGACAGGAAAGCTCCATCGAGTTACCTCTGATTTTATTGATTCACACAATCTACATACAGCAGATCTAGAAAACTGGATAGGTTTGACCAATATTGGCCTGCTTGATGTGCATGACTTTCCCGAAGGGACTGAGGTTCCCGTGTATGATCTGCACTCCGGGAATCTACTGGGCAACTATGCTATTGATAAGTGTGAACACTGCGAATGGTAAATAGATAGCTTCTCCTAACAACTGCATGAACCAGCCGAAGGGCCAGTTGGACTAGTGAGGGTAATACCAGCGCTGGTTATGCAGAGTGTTAGGCATAGAACTGTAACTTAATTGAACTATTACCCAAGCGATTCACAAAGTGACAGGTAAAACGTGAAATGTAGCTTTCTTTGGAAACTGATCAGGAATAGGATAAGACTCGCCTCTCGATCAAGATACTTAGCTTGTTCTGATTGTTTTGCAGATCAAGGGTTGCATCTTGACGCGAAGCGTTTGGGTATAGAATCGAGTAAAGATTGTTCTCAATGTAGTAGTCCTTATGGAAGAAAACTGACAAAGCAAAAGCTGCTCATGTTAGCGAAGGACTATTTTGAAACGGGATCTATCAGACGGTACAAGTATGGTTTCGCCCCTGCAGTAGTTTTCAATGAGTACAACGAGAGAACCTCGCTTAATCTATCTCCACCCTTGAGCAAAGACACGGAATTACTCTGTAGATTATTAGGTATTGGCTTTTTTCACTATGGACCCCGAGCTTGGATGACCGGTAATATTAAGCCCCTTAAGGATCTTCAAGATGAATCAACACGCTTGACTGTAATTAGGCGTCTCTTCTCTGATTATCCTAAGAAGTTGTTTCAACCAGAAAACGTATTCTATAGGTTGAGGAAAAGCCCAAGTGACCCAACGCAGCCATCCGAGTATGATACCGCTCCAGAAGAAAAATCTGGAACACAACGACTTAGCAATGCGGAGTATCCTGCATTGTACGCTTCAGAAGATATAACAGTGTGCATTCATGAATGTCGTCTAAGCGCAGAAGATGAAATCTATGTTGCAACTCTTGTTCCAACTCGTTCATTAAACATGCTTGACCTTACAGCACTTATTACAGAAAAAGGAGTAACTGAATTCGATAGCCTTGATCTAGCCATTCATCTTCTGTTTTTGGCTGGCAAGCACTCATATCCAATCACACGCGATATTGCGAAACAAGCTGCGCAAGAAGGATATGACGGCATAGTCTATCCTTCATATTTCAGCCTGCTCTATCATGGAGAGCGTTCTTTGCTAACTACATATGGACTATCTCATCGGAGAATACCTTACTTTCAGCAAATAGAAGAAAAGAAATCCGCCTCCAATGTGGTTGTTTTTGGTAGGCCTATTGCGGAAAAGACATTAGAAGTGAATTGCATAAACCGTCTTGTCATAGGTCAAGTGACCTATGATTATTGCTTTGGTCCAGTTGATTACTGAAGAAATAGTGCCTAACACTTATAAGGCCACCCTTTGTCAAGGGGTAAACAAATCCCCTGACAGTTGACGCTGCTGTGTCTCTTTCCGTCTCGTATTCAATTCAGTATCCTGACTTAATTTCAAGTTCTGGTTCTGCACCAAACACTTATCGAGGATCAGCGGCTCATCCTTGATGAACCGGGAAGGGATTACGTAAGCTTCCCCCTTTAGAGGACACTTGTTAAAATGAGAATACTGAGTTAGGAAATACTCTAATATTCCTCATGAAGATCCAGACATGAAGTTCTCAAGCTGTACTATCTGTTCATTGTCTATAGGAAGATCAGATATATACTGCATTGGAACTAGTACATTTGTTACTAGATAATGCTTGATTTGCTCCTTTTTCGGAGAAAAGCCTACAATATTCTCAAGATTTGATGGGTTGTTTTTAATCCATTCAACTCTATTCAGATGTTTGCTTAACTCGTCAGCTGCATCACCTTTAAATCTTCTACATATATTTGCAACTTCGGAAATCGAACGAGCTAACTGCAATCGTTTGCATTCAATAATTAAAACCTCTTTTCTATCAATTCTCCATGCAAGTACATCAATATTACCTTGCTTCTGTTTACCACCAACCTCAGTCATGTTCACCGGAGATTTTATATCCCACCCATTTGATCTTATCTTCTCAGCTGTAATTCTCTCAAATTCGTCTCCTCGCTTGTGTGCCATTTTACCTGTATAGCTCTTCATACTACTAGAAGAATAGAATGTTGATGGTAGGTACCCTCCTTCAGCTCTGCTTATATGATTTGTGATGCTATTAATGATCGTATAGACTCCATAAATGACTTTATCAGTATCCGAACTCATATCAATTATTGGTTTATATATTATCGATAATCTGCGATTATATCGCCATGGATAATAGTCTCTATTAACATAACCTTCTGGTACTTCTTTCCATGATTTTCTTGAAAACAATGTATATGTACTGAAAAAGGCGCAGATTGACTCTTCTGAAATCTTTCTCTGTTTTTTGATTTTTGATTTTAAACTTGATGAATCTTCTATTACAATATTACTCCTTGCTTCATATGCAATATCAACTAGCTCTGAAGTGCATTCAAATACATCTTCAGGTGTTAATCCATATTCAGTATGAAAGGATTTCACAAAATCCTCAGAGTAATCATAAATATCGGAATCATCTCGATTCCCTAAACTGTACAGAGCACCGTATTGTTTCGTTGAATATTCAAATTCTTCTTCATGTATTGAATTGGTGAATGGTATTATAATTCTTCTAAAATATTCCATATCTATCGAATGAATTCCATTTCTGAATACTTCTATATATGGATTTGAATAATCATTGTATATTGCATCTGATTGATTAGCGTATTGAATCATGATAGCAACTTTAGCGAGTATACTATCTAATTCCCATTTTGAGATGGTTCTACCACCAAAAATAGGACATTCACAAACAGCCATTTCCATAAGTATCCTAGCGGAAGTAGAAATGGATGTTCGTCTACTTTCCCTTTCGCTATCTATATTGTTTACATGATCTTGTGGATGATAGAGAGATTTAATTGCCAAAGCTGTACGTCGCCAATGCTCTCTATCAAAGTATACGTTCTCTAGATATCCAAGAGTTCTTTCCATTAATTCTTTCCTGTTTACATTATTTAGTTGCTCGTGGATATTTTCCCAAATAACATCGACAAACTTGTGCAAATAATCTTGACATTTTTCTTTTAAATCTATTGTATACGCATTTTTAGCATTACCATTAATATTCGATAGGTAGATCTTTTCAAACTCATAATCAACATCTGATATAAATACTATTTCTGATTTTTCCAGTGACTGCAAAGTCTCTATAGGATTGTAGGTTTTAAAGAGATGAAAGAATCTGGCTCCCGTATTTGGCAAGATTCGTAATACAATATTATCTAGAATACTTTGCCTATCTGCACTGGTCACAAATCCATGAACATTTAATAAGGCTTGAACGATTGGCTTTATTGTGAATCTTTCACCATGGTTCTCAACTTTTCTAAAGTAATTCATGTAGTCTTTTGGGTATACAATTTCTGCGTAATGTTCATTCATATATTTAATTATTGGTTTACTTCTTGAAGTCAGATCATCCATCTCAGAATGATTCTCTATTTCTTTAAAATTCAATGCGATTGATATAGCACTTCTCCCAGCATTAATGATAAGATTTTCTATTTCATTTGTAACCTTGTGAAATAACTGTAGTACTCCCATCCAAATATCATATGCTGTCTTTCGATTCCATTCATCGTTTTCTCTTATCTTTGCAATCAGCCATGTTGAACCTCGAGAAGTCTCGACAACGCCGGCCAATACTCCTCTGTTCAAATGATCCAGACTCACAAATATCGGGAGCTCTCTAATACTATCGAAGAATGAATCCTTACCATATTTGAGTACTCTTGAATAGACTCCAGAACCATCCTGAACCATGTGTTGATCAATTGAAGCCTTGCACATACTTCTGAATGGAAATACCCAATCATTTTGTATTAATACATTCGTACTATCATCTACTCTAAGTTCATTTGGAATTACACTATAGTTCCTTGCTTTCCAATAGCAGTAGAAGTTGATATCACCATTAACATTTATAAAATACACTCCTTTTTCCATATACCATTCTCTTTGTCGAATACACTTTATGTATTCAAAGATTGCTTGTTTTGATTCTGCAGCAAGTAAGATTAAATCTGATATGCCTATTCCTGATGCATGCCAGTTATCTCCTGTTTCTGGAATTGAGAGATAGTACCCCCTTCCAACGCCACCCAATACCACAAGAGTTATTCCATACTTAAAGTCTTTTTGCTTCTTACAATATTCAATAACAGTAGACATATAATCTTGTAGTAATGTTTTTCTATATTCATCATACTCAACAACATTCATATAATTCACATCGTCAGTAGGATTCATATTATGTATAAGTACTATGTTAATGTATGAACCAGTATCGTATCTAATGAGCCAAGCATTTATATTTAGATTGTATTCTATCAGAGGATTCAATAGTATTGATTGCGATTTAAATACACTCAGAACATCGTTTTGAATTTGATTCATTTGTTGAATAATGATTGCTTCAAAGAATGATTCCATATAACCATACTGCATCATTTTATCCATAATGTATCTCAATACAGCAATCCCAACTGCATTTGGAAGTACAAGTAAATATCTATCTTTGAGTTTCAGCATTGGATATCTTTCTAATGTACTACTACCAAGAGATTCCTCAGATATCCGATCTCTTTCTTCAATTGGAAATACGAATTGGACTAAATCATCGATATTTATCCCTAATTCTTCAAGATCTTCATGAAAAAATGATATAGTCGTGGCACGCTCTTTAATTGTGTTCATGTTTGGAATAGTTATTTGAACCTCCGGATTTACAGGATCAGATATCCAACTATTGAGATCATTCCTTTTTGCAACCTCGTTACTTAATTTAAGGAGCGCATATGATTTTCTAATGAGTTCATTACATTGTTCAGGTATATCTGTTTTTGATAATGTGTCTATTATTGTTTGCAGCATATAATCCGACGCTTCTGTTGTACCATTGAATACTATATAATTTCCTTGATTTGTTAGAATATTCGATGTGAATACGTCTTCGATTGGGTCTTCCAGATATGCTATCATCTTAGCTAATTGTTTATTCAGTAATGAGCACATACCTGTATGATGTAGTTTTTTCTTTCCCTTTGCATTCTCTAATAGCATATGTATTAGTATTGAAATTCGATTTGCATATACATCCATTGAGGGAATTGTTAGCAATCCACTAAAAAGTCTGATTGAGCTTTCAAGATCATATCTTTTGAGAATCGATTTAATACTATTAAGATTTTCATCATCAAACTTGATCATTGAAATCAGTCCACATCACCAAATAGTTAATTGTGTTTTACTCCGGTTATTATATATCCGTATCATCTTATCTAAGAATAACCATTTGTTTAAGTATGATGATTGAAAACAGTTTTCGAAAGGGTTGACATTACATTTCAAATCTTAAATACTTTCTTAAAGTTTGAAAGGCAGTAACATGAGCAGCTTTGGTATTGCAATTCGCGAGGCAAGATTAAGACTTAATCTCACACTTAAGCAATTAGCTATGAAAGCTGGTATCAGCGAATCATACCTCTCAAGAATAGAGAACGCCCAATGTGCTCCCCCGAAGTCATCAGCTGTAAAGAAGCTTGCAGAAACCCTTGGTGAGGATACTGAATCTTTCCTAATCCTTGCCCAGAGGGTTGATCAAGAACTCCTAAATTCCGTAAGAGAACGAGCTCCTGAGCTTAGGAGTATGAGGAACCTGATGAGCTTTCTCGACTCCTTCCTCAAGCTGAACGACAATCCTCTCGGTGGTATTGAGGGTGTTATAGAACTCCTGATAGGTGAAGGTCTTGAAAGGGGTGAAACCCTATCTGGTACGCAAACAACCAAGTTCATGATGAAGGTGATGCGGCAGTTATCAAAGCAGAAAGATGGAAGAGTGCCAGCTGAAATAGTGCAGAAGCAGAAGCAGGGCCGAGTTGTTCTGGAGGCTCTGTCCAGGTTGAAGACCGGATCACTTCAGGATCTTCAAGAGATTCGAGAAGAAATTCTCGAGTATGAGGTTCAAGATAGTGAACAATGATAAAAGCACTGCTATCAGCAGAACTCAGGCATTCTGGGAAAAGAAGCGCGGATACATACTGACAGAGGAAGAAGCTAGAAGAGTGAATGAATCAGTCACCGAGTATTTCCGAATTCTTAAACGTTTGGCGATACGATTTGATAAGCAGCTGGATGGATCGGAGTACCCGTATTACACTGATAACCCTATTGGGGGTTTCGATTTTCTTACGTTTGCTATTATCTGGATTATTGTTGTGTTCTTTAAATGCTGTCCGGATGAAGGGTAGTGGTTATTATGGAAAGGATTAGCACTGATTGTAAATCCTGCTGTGTCATATATGCCAGGGTCTCGACTGTAGAACAGGAGCGAGAAGGTTACTCGATACAGGCACAACTGAAGATGCTGAGAGAGTACTCAGATACTCACGGTATGGAAGTGCTGAAAGAGTTCACTGATAACGAGACGGCAAGATCGACTGGCAGGGCTAATTTCAACCGAATGCTGGCTTTCCTTGAGGAACATCCTGACTGCAAGGATATCCTTGTGGAGAAAACAGACCGGCTTACTCGTAACCAGGGTGATTTCATTGCATTGAATCTTGAACGGTCTCATCTGAGAGTACACATGGTTCGTGAGGGGAAGATACTATCACACGAGTCCTCCCCTGCTGAGTTTTTCATACAGGATATTCAGATTGCTCAAGCAGCATTTGTTAGCCGGAATATCTCTGCAGAAGCCCGGAAAGGTATGCAGGCCAAGGCGGAAATGGGTATTTACCCCTCATATGCACCTCTTGGATACCTGAATACGATCGGGAAATGCGGTAGGAAGGTGATTACGCCCGATCCCGAACGTGCGCACCTCATTGTTCGCCTGTTCGCGGAATATGCGAAAAAAGCATGTTCGGTTAACGACCTCGTTGCCCTGAGCCAGGGCATTGGCTTACGTTCGCGCAAGGGGAAGGTCCTCTCCCCTTCTACAATTCACAAGATGCTTAAGAATCCGGTCTACAAAGGTGTTGTACAATGGCGGAACTCCCTGTACCAAGGCATTCACGAACCATTGGTAAGTACTGGATTATGGCATGAAGTACAGTTGGCGCTAACTGGCGGGAACAACCGTAAATGCCATCGGGAACGGCATGCATTCGCTTTTTCCGGCCTGATCAAGTGCGCAGTATGTGGATGTTCACTCACAGGTGACCTGAAAAAGGGCAAATACGTGTATTACCACTGCTCCGGATACAAAGGTAAACATGGTGAACCCTACACACGCGAAGAGGTCTTTGAGGAGCGATTCGCAGAAGTTCTTCAGCGACTAGTTCCCGATGATGATGTGGTCGAATGGATAGTTGAAACTGTGACCGAGGAGAGTGACGAGAACATTTCGAAGCAAAGGGAAATCATCTCCGGATTGGAGAACCTGATTGTGAAACAGGAGCGTAAGCTTGAGCTTCTCTATGATGACCGCCTTGAAGGTCGGATAGATGCTCAGACATACGACAGGAAGAGTTCGGAGATACGTGAGGAGTTAAACGGCCTTAGAGCCAGTTTAGATACGCTTATAGCCCAGGATGCATCAGATCTGCCCCAGACATGCGCTGAGACTTTCGAACTCGCGAAATACGCCTTCTGGATGTTTCTTACGTCTCCTGATGCTGAGAAGCACAACTTATTGAAAAGAGTACTTTCGAACTGCACATGGTCACAGGGAGAAATGAAGGTTGAGTACTCTCAATCACTTGGTATTATTGCGGATACAAATGCGATCTGGCGTGATCTGAAGGCTGAGAATCCTGATTTTTCTGATTTTCATTCGGTTTGGTACGGAATTTTGAACCGGGTCATAACCTTTTTCGTGCCGGAATATCGGATGAATGAGTGATTTTCAGGAAATTTCGGCTAAAAGCTCGACCGCAGCGCACCGCTGAGGTTCTGCCGACTGTGGTGCGCTGCTTGCCTCCTCCGCTCCGCGGTTGTCCCAGCTTATGCTATGCTCATAAGCTCCGCCAACCACTCCGCTCCGGTTCTGTCGGTCGCCCCACACATCACGCGGACTTTCTGGTCATGGAGTTCAGCGCGGGGCGTCCTCCGACTGCTTCGTCCCTGGGCACTGTCCAGTGCCTCCGCAGGAGTTGTGGCCTGCGGCCAACTCTTCGCCGCCGCTGGCGGCTCATATCTCGCTCTCGAATTTATTCCGGAATTGTCCTGGTCGCTTCATGGATCACTCACGCAAGCTGCAGTTTTGCAGGTCGATTTTTTTATCATCCCAATAGAACCACGGTCGCTTCACCAACATTGTT
>JAGLOY010000031.1 GCA_023138735.1 Candidatus Aegiribacteria sp.
GTTTCGGGTATTGCCGATGTGGTAAACCGTCAGGCGGGAGCCACTGACCGTGGTGGGCTTCACATGAGGGGCGGACGCTCCGGTGAAGTAACCTACATGGTCGACGGTGTTGCCCAGGTAGACCCGACAAGCCGGTTCTTTTCCAGCAGCATTCCTATGTCCGGTGTTGCCGAGACTTCCATAATCAGTGGCGGTTTCGGTGCCGAATACGGTAATGCGCAGTCCGGTGTTGTTAACATCATAACCCGCGAGGGCGGGCGTAATTACACCGGTTCTGTAAACTGGAATGGTAACAACTGGGAGGAAATTGGTCTTGCCAGCGACTGGCACTGGGGAGGTATCGACCCCCTTGAGCCGGACAGTGGCTGGAGATGGAGCAATGTATCCCCATTCTCAGAGGCCAGAACAAATCTTGAAGCTACAATTGGCGGTCCCGAGCCCTTCACATCTTACCTTCTACCCGCAATAGGGCTGGATATCCCCGGAGACATGCGCATGTTCTTCTCCGGTGAATACCTCCAGACCGGCGGCGGTGAAGATGGAAGGTATGCCTACCAGTTCAACGAATGGCAGACCACCTGGACCGGTAACCTGAAGATGACATACAAGCCTAATCCCAAAACCAAGATCAACCTCACGGGCTACATTATGGACAGCACCTGGGGTTGGCGGGACTGGGCATGGCACAAATACGAAATACCGTATGTCAGAGAAGATTCATCAGTGGTCTGTGGCGATGACATTCTCTGGGGATTGCCAACATTATTCCGGGAGAACTACAGCTTCGGTGCCAGTATCACCCAGACACTTAGCGACGCTACTTTTATGGAGATAAGGCTTAACCAGTTCCAGACAGCCAGAGATTACAAGATCTACAATCACCCCGATGACACTCTCAACACTACCGAATTCTACGGAGAGGATTTCACCTGGGATGACTGGCAGGCCGTCACTCCTTCAAGAATTCTTGATACCGACGGATTCTACAGGACAGGAAGAAACAGGAGCGCCTGGGGCGAACGAAGAAGTACGATCTCAACCTTCAGAACCGACATAACAAGCCAGGTTAATCAGCAGCATCAGCTGAAGGCCGGTATCGAGGTTAAGTACTACGATGTATTTGACTACTATATCGATCTGGCCTCGGGCGGAAACATATATGCCGGAAGGTATCACGTTTTCCCCAACGCCGGTGCAGCCTATATCCAGGATAAGATGGAATATAGGGGAATGATAGTAAACGCCGGACTTCGTTTCGACTATTACGATCCGAACTTCGACGAGTTCCCCGCTGATATTACCGATCCTGTTAATGAAGGTACACAGCCCGGAGATCCTGACCACATCAAAAACCCTATAAGCGTTCCCATCAAATACCACCTGAGTCCCAGAATAGGGTTCTCACACCCGATCACCGATCGCGATGTACTGCATTTCACTTACGGTCACTACTTCCAGACCCCTGAATTCAACGACATGTTCAGTGGTTCTGATTACGACCTTTCGGGTGCATTCCCAATCGTAGGTAATCCGAGCCTCTCAGCCGAGGAAACGATTTCTTACGAAGTCGGTGTGAAGCACATGTTCGATGATATCACAATGATTGATATCACAGGTTACTACAAAGACATCACAGGCCAGCTTGACATGCAGAATAACTTCTATTCTGCAATCGACGCCTATGACCTTTACATCAACGGTGACTACGGAAACGTAAGAGGAGCCGAGTTCAATCTGGTCAGACGTCCAAGTGACTTCTGGTCAGGCAGCATGAACTACACCTACTCGGTCGCTATGGGAAAAAGCTCCTCAGCGACCCAGAACTACACCTACGTGTGGGCAAACTGGATCATTCCCAAGAAGGAATCCCCTCTTAACTGGGATGAACGACACCGTATAAATGCGGAGCTTGATTTCCGTATTCCCAGGGGTGAAGGCCCAAGAATTGGTGACACTCCTTTCCTTGAAGGATTCGGTGTTCATGTCTCCTTTACCTATGGCAGCGGGTTCCCCTACAGTCCGGCCAACCAGGGAACTGCTCAGCCGATAATCAACAGTAGTCGATACCCCTGGACCACGATGACTACCCTGAAGGTCAACAAGACTTTCTGGATCGGCCCTGTAATCCTTGATGCCTACTGCCAGGTTAATAACCTGTTCAACAGGCATAATATTCTGGACCTTGATCCAGCATGGTACGATGCGGACCAGGACGGCGACGGAGAGCCTGATCACGATCCAACAGGTCAGATGGACGATCCATACGTATTCAGCAGACCTCGCATGATAAGGTTTGGCCTTGGATTTGAATGGTAGGTTGAATTCTTCCGTTCGGTAGCAGTTGCATAACTGCTACCGAACCAAAGAAGAAGGAGTGATAATAGATGCGAAAATTCCTGCTACTGTTCCTCGTGCTATCTGCCGCCTTGTGGGCACAGCCCGGGGAACCAGGTTCCGATGCCCCCGCTGGCGATGAAGAATCCGCGGAGGTAACGGAAGAGCAGACCGAACCGGTAGATACCATTGAGGAGACGGTTGTTGAAGAAGCAATCGGGGGAACTCAGGAAGGTGAGGAGGTAGAACGGGCACAGAGCGCCAGTATGGATCTGAAGGATCTTTTCATATCGGGCGGTCCCTTCATGTACCCCCTTCTGCTCGCCCTTCTTATCGGTATAGCCGTATCGGTCGAAAGGTTCATTTCATATAGAAAAGTTAAGATCAATGTAAGCTCCTTCCTTGAAACAATGGGCGGATTCATCCGCAAGGGAGACGTAAAGGGAGCCGAAGAGCTTTGCGAACGCACAAGAGGCCCGGTAGCGGCAATAATGCACTCCGGTCTCCTGCGCCATGATAAAGGGCTTGAAGCCGTTGAGAAGGCGGTTGAAAGTTCAGGCGGAATCGAGATGGCATACCTTGAGAAAGGTATAGTCGTGCTCGCTTCGGTTTCGAGTATTGCCCCGATGCTGGGTTTCCTTGGAACCGTTTCAGGTATGATCAGAGCCTTCGGTGAGATAGCCGCCGCGAAGAACGTTGAAGCAAGTCTGGTTGCAGGTGGTATTCAGGAAGCACTGATAACTACCGCAACAGGTCTTGTTATTGCAATCCCGATCCAGATGTCTCACAACTACTTCATCTCCAGGATCGGTAAGTTCGTTGTTGATATGGAAGAGGCCAGCATATTCCTTGTGGATACACTGGCTGAAATGGAGCACCTGAAGCAGCTTTAAGGAGCATGGATGCGGATACGTAACAGACCGAGAGCAAGCGGGGCTATCCCCGACGCCTCAATGTCCGACATTGCATTCCTGCTGCTGTTATTCTTCCTGGTCACAACGACCTTCGAAGTTCAGAAGGGCATCTCCTACAAACTTCCCAAGAAGCCCGACGAGACAACCGAAGAGGTTGTAATCGACGAGACTAACAGGCTTGTCATGACCGTTAAGCAATGGGGAGCCCACGAGTATGTGGTACTGATCGATCAGGCACCGCCCGATGGCCCCCTGCAAAGAGCAAGAGCTGGAGAAGACGTAAGTCTCCAGGACACTACTCTGCAGAATGGTATAAGAACACTGGCTGCGCAAAGGGCTGAGCCCATAGACGCAGTCCAGGGCAGGCTTTTGAATAACCTGGAAGTTGCAAAAGGTCTTCCATCCGGAACCTTCAGTTCCCTGGAAACCGCTATTGCCGCAGAAAATCTGGTGGCGATGATCCGCCCCGGTATCATAAGGACGTATCTTGGTGCCGCTACTCCGATGGAGGATTCCCGTATTTTCGGTGAAGTAGCCTTCGGAGATACCCTGGTCCTTTCGGATGCAAGACAGGGAGACATAGCCTCTGCGGTAAGAGAAAGCGAGCTTGTAGTAATCCTCAAGTTCTTCCCTGACTGTGATTACGAGGGCATGGTACATGCTCTGGATGTTCTGCGCATGAACGGTGTGAGCAGGACAGGAATCACAATTCAGCAGCGGATGGGAGGTGGCGCATAATGAAGTTCAAGACCAGAATGAAATGTGGAAGTACAATTTTCACGGGAACTATGGCTGATATTGTCTTCCTTCTTCTTGTATTCTTCATGGCTACCACTCTTTTCAAGGAAGAAGGAGGATTAAGGGTTCGTTTTCCCCAGGCGCATCCACAGGTAATGAGCGAACTGGGAAAACAGTTCCTTACCGTTACCGTCTGGATAAAGCAGAGTGAACCCGGGAACGATAACAGTGAACTGATTGCGAGAATCGGTGATTACGACATGCCTGTTGAACAGGTTGCCGAACAGCTGAGCCGATTGAGCAATAAGTTCTGGCGTGAGCAGAACCAGAAGCTTGACGTTGTTGTGCTCAACGTAGATACCAGGGTTCCTATGGAAGATATTGTTGGTCTTTTTAACGACATGCGGTTCGAGGAAATCTACAGCATTCAGTTCAATGCTGAAGATCTCGGACTGTACAATTGAAGGGGGGACAATGACTGAGAACAGATCGGACTCCAGACGTTCCTCCCTGAACTTTGAACTGGGAGTAGTGATCGGACTTGCCATTCTGATAGTCTTCTTCGAGCTTATCCCGCCAGGCGAGATGGGCAGGCTTTCTACACGCACTTCGGATTCCGAAATGGAAGCAGTGGAAGCGGATATAGCATTCGATGACACTGTCGAGGAGCAGGAAGAGGAAGTCGAGGCGGAACAGGAAGAATTGGAGCAGGAAACCGAAGAAATGGTAGAGGAACTTAATCAGGATATAACTTTGTCTCTTGATGCCGATACAACCGGGCTGTCAACGGTCGAAACGATTGAGCAGGGGGAAGAGCTCAATCAAGGTCAGACAGAGGAAATGGGACCACCGAGGTTCATGCCTGCGGAGGTATTTCCGGTCTGCACCTACCAGCCCCGTCCGGATTACCCGGAGATGGCTGCCCAGGCCGGAGTGGAGGGAACAGTTACCCTATGGGTGTATGTATCCACCACCGGTTCCGTTTCTGATGTGAGACTGTACAACTCCAGCGGTGTTAACTCACTGGACGATGCAGCTCTGTCAGCGGCATGGAATACAAGATGGACACCAGCTCAGAATAATGGTATTCCGGTAGGTGTCTGGACAACGTTTACTGTTAATTTCACTCTGACAAATTGATGCTAAACTGATGGAGAATGAACTAGTAACTATTACAATATATCGCGGAAACAGCGGAGAAGATCCACAATGGATCTTCCCGCAGCCGCGGAATATGAATTGGAGGTGAAAGAGAGTATGAGGAACTCCAGGTACACTCGCGGGTTCCTGGTACTCACGGTACTTGCAGTGTTCACACTGACAGGTACCGGCCTTGCGAGGGAAGTGCAGGAAACAGCGATGCCATACAATCGCGGCGGGACCGACCAGGACCGCCCACCGGTGGTGACGCTCCTGATGAACCTCAGCAACGTTTGGAGTGCCTTTTTCAACATAGGTATATATGGTGATCCATGGGGAAACTTCCCTTCCATGGAATGGCCGGGAGGAGAGGGCAGCAGCTATCTCTGGAGCGGTGATTTCTGGACCAGCTGCTACGGCCCGGTTACCATACACGGAGATTCTGTAGCTCGCTGGGCGAGCTGCTGCGATTACGGCGACTGGGAGCTTCGGCCCAGTGTCGGTTATCCTGCAGAAAAGCTCAATCCCGGACAGGTTGCCCTTGAGGAAACCCATTACGGTTTTGACGATTGGAGTATCGCAGACAACCCCAATCCCTACGGTATGTTCTGTTATACAGAGAACTACGATTGGGGAACCCCCGGCTATAATAACTTTATAGCCGCAAGTTACGACATACAGCACTTCAGTGATGAGGGAAATCCGGGAGTGCCTCTAGGAGCTTTCGCCGTCGCTATCAGAGGTGACTGCGATGTGGCAACAGCCGACATTACCGAATGCCACCTCGATGACATGGTCTACTACGATGGCCATGCCATCTGGTGCAACGATCCGGTCGCGACCTTCGAGTACGAGTTCGATGGCGGTCTGAAAGCCAGCGAGCAGGACGATTACACCTACCAGCAGAATCCTGACAACATGCTTCCACCGGACGATCCTCAGAACATCTTCTACTACTACAACTACCTCGGTTCGGACGGGATACTGGATAACGATGTCGATGGAAACGGTGTAAGTGATCATTTCACTATCCTGTTCAAGACGATGACAGCGACACCAACAGACACCGTCTGGCTCCCTGCCAACTCGGCAGGACTTATCCCCTTCGCAGACGGAATGCCTGCGACCAACTGGAAGCAGACCGTAGGAGATACCGTCTATCACGTAGTTCCGCGAAACATGAGTTACATGTGGGACAGCGACAGTCCGGCATCAAGCTCGGATGACAGCGGTGAGCCTACAATATCTCCGGCAGCTAACGGTTTCATCGGCTGGAGACTGCTTGATTTTTACATCGTGAAGGCTGACCAAACTATCGAAAGGCCTATCGATGTATACGGTTACCCGATTCCTCTTTCCCACTCCTGGTGGAACTGGGAAAGCGATCCGGGTATCGATGAAGAGAAGTACAACTACATGTGGGGCAAAAATCCCGACATGAATGGAAGACACAGTGCTCCTTTGTATCTGTCAGACTGGGTCGGAAATGAATACGCACCCGATGCTTACGTACCCGAGAATCCGGGTCCGTTCCCCATTGTGTACGATAACCCGATGATGCTTAATTATCCTGTGTTTGACTACAGGTTCCTGATAACCGCAGGCCCGGTTAACCTTGAAGACGGAGACGTGCTTCACATAGCCGGCGGCTGGTTAGTCGACCTTGGTCTTGCAGGATTGCGTCAGGCTTCGGATGATATGCTTGATGCGTTTTATCGCGATGGGGGCTGGGGTGTACCCTCGCTTCCGCCTACACCTATTCTTTTCTACAGTGCCGGTGACGGAGAAGTACAGCTTGAGTGGGGTTCGAACGCTGAATCCTACCCCCTGCTGGGCGGATACAATATCTACAGATCAACCTTTGAACCCTCCGGCTGGACGCTGATAGCTACCGAGAATACTGGTACTTTCTCATACACAGACGAATCTGTTACTAACGGCTACCCCTATTACTACGTGGTATGCTCTTACGATTCCGAAACGGATGTCGAGAGCACCAAGTCAAACTACAAACAGACAATAGAGGGAACTCCTATCGCCGTAGTACCAGTTGGCGGAGTCAGTGCTAACTGGGTCGAGAACGTCAGTGTAGTTCCTAACCCCTACAGGGGTTCGGCCCCATGGGAGCAGACATACCTCGACAAGATCGCTTTCATCAATCTGCCCGCCATTTGCAATATTCACATTTACACACTTGCCGGAGATCATGTGATTACCATTGAACACGAAGGCTGGAGCGGCCAGGAAGGCACAGCATTCTGGGATCTGGTAAGCAGGAATGATCAGGAAGTAACGTCCGGTCTCTACATTTATCGTGTTGAGACAGAGGATGGTTACGTAGTCGGCAAGTTTGCCATTATCAAGTAGGAAAGGAGTGACCATGAAGTATACAGGGATTGTCCTGACAGCAGCGGTCGCCGTTTTCCTGCTGTTTCCAACTTCTGTTGACGCAAGCTCTTTCGCAAAAGTAGGGACTTCAGGTGCACAGTTCCTGAAACTGGGACTGGGTGCACGTGGAGCCGCAATGGCCGGAGCTTTCATAGCCACAGCTGACGATCCGAGCGCCGCATTCTGGAACCCTGCCTGTCTGGTAAGGGTACCCGGAACGCAGGTGCAGTTTACAGGAATGCAGTGGTTTGCGGACATAATCTACGGTGGCGGCATCGTATCCCATCAGGTTGACGGGGTAGGAACCTTCGCTGCTCAATTTGCAATACTGAATTCCGGTGATATGGATGTAACAACTGTTGCACAGCCTGAGGGGACTGGGGAAACTTTCACATGTACCGACATGGTGGCAAGTATCTCTTTCTCCAGAATGCTCACCGACAGGTTCAGTGCCGGAATGACAGTGAAGTATGTTCGGGAACAGTGGGATGATATTTCCGCCGGCGGAATCGCTGTTGATATTGGTACTCTATACGATACGGGTTTCAAAACTCTGCGTATTGGTATGACAATTCAACACTTCGGGGGAGAAATCACTCCCAGTGGTGATTACACTACGTATTTCAGCGGTGGCGATTCGACGGAAACATACGAATCTTACTCAATGCCAATGATTTTCAAGCTTGGTATGGCTATGGATGTTATTAACAGAGGCCCTCATTTCCTGACGGTTGAA
>JAGLOY010000032.1 GCA_023138735.1 Candidatus Aegiribacteria sp.
TTATCCATGATAGGCATTAATCTACTCATCATCCTAATATTCTGTGCAGTTCTTTCAGGTTCAGATCTTGCATCTGTCAGCAGTGGAGATATCCGTTTTGGGTTAGACACTGCGCTGTTCAACTACACAGGAACAGAGACTCTTGGCCTGGAGATCTACGCGCAGCTGGATCTTGACCAGTTATCATCTGATCAGGATTCGATTGTGGACTTCACAACGACTGTAGCGCTGATCTCTGAAAGCGGGGATACTACCGCTTTCGATCAGTGGAACTCAGAAACCCTCTGGACGCCAGGAAGATCCATTGTTAACACCACCGTTCTGCCCGTGAATCCGGGTAATTACTCTCTTGTAGTTACCATTACGGATACAGGAAACGGCAAACAGGGTGTTGTAAACAGGGACCTGACAGTTGAATCCCTGGGCGTTCTCAGTGAAATTGAACTTGCCCGTGCACTGGTTCGGGCGCCGGATGAATCAACAAATCCCCTGAAAAAGGGAGATTATCTTGTATTCCCGGCAGCTGATGGAAGCTACATACTTCCAGAGGAGCATATGGCGTACTATTACGTTGAGGTCTACAACCTTGGCGGTAGTTCGGTCCAGTTGCAGGGACGTCTCGAAACTTCCTCCGGTGAAACGATTTTCGCACGGCCATGGGTATCCCTGACGATACCTGATGGAGCGGAAGCCGTCGGACTGGTAGACAGCCTTGATCTTCGTGTAGCACGTAATTCGGGCTTGTACAAAGTTGTATTCGGGATCGTAGCGCAGCATGACACACTTGAGGTACACAAGTACCTTATTATCGGTAGAAATCTGGAATCAGAGGATGAATTCATCGGTGAGGCCGCTGCTGAACTTGATGAACTGCAATACCCTGACCATTTCAGGCTTATTCTGTCTCCGACCGAGGCGGATATATACGATAGCCTGGATGAGGATGCCATGCTGAGGTTCTACACTGCCTATTGGCAGGGAGCCCCTGAACAGCGCCTGCAATTTGAGGAACGCTGCGCGGAAAGCAGCAGATTCGCGAGTATTCAAAGAGAAAGCTGGAGAACCGACCGGGGAAGGGTATACGTTATCTACGGCCCACCTGATGATATTGAATCAGAATCCTTTCAAGGAGAACAGGTTCCATATGAGATCTGGTACTACTATGGAGGCGGAAACGCAAGTTTCGTTTTTGCCGACAGAAGCGGAACCGGAGATTACGAACAGGTTTACTCCTCAATTGAAGGAGAAGTCAGTTATAGGAACTGGGAGGATATGATTGCGCCTGCCTCAACTGGAGGTGGCGGATGATACTCCCTTTAATGAAAGGTGATAGAGGTAAAATGCCCGAAAACAAAAAATACAGGATGAGGCATTTGATTATGTTCGTGCGGTTTACAGCCGCTAAAATAGGAGGTCAAATATGAGAATCTTTGCGGGACCGCACAGGACCGGTTTCATAACCATCCTGGCAGCGCTCCTGTTACCGGTACTGGGAATCGGTGTGGCAGGTGCTGATCTGGTTGTCGGGGACACTGTAATGCTTCAAGTTCCCGATCTTTCTGAGTTTCCCGAACCTATCGAGGAACATCAGTTCACATGCCGTGCCGTTACTGCAAATGCCTACTGGCTGGTACAGGATACCTGTTCAGTCCCAGGCACCGGCCCAGGAGTGCTCGATACGATTGTCTGGAACAACCTGATAACACAGGGAGAACTAGACACTCTTACTCTTGAATTCGAGGGTGGCGGAGTCGATGTGTATGGTACCGTCACCGAGTACTTAGGGGCAGTACCGGATACAGACGACGATCCGAGAGTATGGATTGTAATGGCAACCATACGCGATTTATACCAGGACACTCCCACAGACAGCAAAGTCATGGCTTACGTTAATCCTGCCGATGTTGATACAAGCGGCGCTTTTAACAATCATGACATTTTCTACATCAACCTGCATTCGTACACACAAAATATCGCGTCTCTAATCATCGCTAAGCAACTAAGGAAATTCTACATACCCAATGGTATGGGAATGCTGATTCGTACGGCCACCCAACCTCTTGAGGATCCATGGGTCATCAGAGGACTCGGTGCTGTATGTCAGTATCTATCTTACGGAATAACAAGAACAGACCCGGGTAACTACGGTCTCGCCTGGAACCTGCTGATGTTCGAGAAGAATCCGGAGATAGAGCTTACTTATTACAAGGCCGGAGAGGTTGCCTGGGCCTGGGATTACGGTTTATCAAGGGCGCAGGGATTCCTGTGGTTCATGTACCTTGCCCAGCGCGAGGGTGACGGTATACTGGAAACGATAGCTCAGTCAGATGGTACTGGCATGCTCAGCATTGCAAATGCAATTGATCCGTCAGTACCCGACGAAGAAGCTGTCCAGACAAACGTTGTTCCAATCTACAACGACTGGCTTGTCTGCAACGTCACAAGCAACCTGAGAGATGGTATGAGTGGCGGAATCTACATGTACGATATCTTCGCTGATTCTGCCGACGCTTTCTCTCATTCCCATCAGTCATCTGCCTTCGAAGGTAGATTCTCCGACGGGGATTATCCTCTTCCTGTCTGGCTGCCGACCCTAGGAATGGCTGCGACCATCTGGGCTCCGCAGCTGGACCGGTTCACCGGGGACTACACTGCCGATCCTACCGTTTACTTCAATGGAGCCTTCGCCGATGACATCGGTTCAGGATCTCTCATCAACGGTAAATGGGTCGCATTTATTGTATCTGTTGATACCGTAAATGAAACGATAGTTTCGGTTGAAGAAGCAACTCTGAATGATCTGTACAACGGATCTTTCGAGTTAGCCGGTGATAATGCTTTCCTCATTGTTACAAACAACAACGAGGGCGGTCAGGTAGACCTCAAGTACGTCCTGTCTCAGGATTCGGATGTTCCTGATGTGCTTCTTGCAGTCCATCAGAATTCAGTGAACGACCAGTATCTTACCGTCTACACCAGTCTCTTTGACAGTATACCAGAGGGATTTGACTGGTACGGACCGGTCTTCACCGCTTCAAACGCCGACACCAGCAATGTATTCGGCATGGACGAATTCTACGCTACGCTCTGGGACACCAGATTCACCGCCTGGACAGGCGGTGATTTCACACTCCAGATAGCCGGATACGACAGCAGCGGTTTCAGCGCCAGTAACAGCACGAACATATCGGTAGGGTATGTATCTACTAATACTATGTCGCTGAGCGTGAATGGTATCCATCTTGATGTAATGGCAGGAGCAGCCGCTCCGGGAACCATGGTGAGTCTATGCGAATCGAGCATACTCGATCTCTCCATGTACACTCAGATTCCCGTAGCTGATGTAGCGGATATGATGACCGGCATCATTGCCGGTCCCGTGGGTATCCCGGGCATCAATGCAACTCTGTCCTTCCCTGCAACCAGTTCCGAAGGAGCTGTATATCGTTATACAGTAAACGGATGGGAACAGCAGGATAGTTACTATCAGGGCGGAAGAATGTGCGCAATCGTTGCTAATAGTGGAAACTACGTTTACGGAGAGGCTCCAGGTGTTTACTCCCCGGAGATCCCCGCTGAATTCCACTTCGGAGGAATATATCCCAACCCCTTCAGTGCAGAGGCAGCCATAAGCTTCTCTCTGCCCTCTGCGGGACGTGTTAGCGTAACTATCTACGATATGAGTGGCCGAGCTGTCAGGAATCTTTCAGATACTGAGATGCAGGCTGCTGAACATACACTCATGTGGGACGGTCTTGATCAGACTGGTAATGCAGTAGGAGCGGGAGTTTATTTCTGCCGACTACAGGCATGCGGAGAGATTGTCACACAAAAAATGCTCCGGATAGAGTAGGAAGGAGGGAGAAATGAAACAGATAGTAACAATAGCGATCCTGGGCTCCCTCGTACTGCTTTGCGGTTGTGGAGATCAGCTTCCCACAGAGATTCCGGATGTAATAGGATATCAGGGATTTCTTCAGCTTGGCTGGGATTCCTACGACGCCGGAAACTTCGAGATAGCACTGGACTACTTCCACGATGCCATCGACATAGATCCAGCAAGCCCACAGGCCTTCCTTGGTGCCGGCTGGTCATCACTGTACCTGCCTGATTACTGGAGAATTGCAGATGAGTACTTCTTCATGGCAATTCAGAACAAGATCGGGTACTATCCACTCAGTGGATACAGCGAATCACAGGTTCAGGACACAATGTGGACAACCTTTGATTGTCTGCATCCTGATCTGCCCAACGCTGTACTGAACCCCATACTCGAGCAGACTGCTGACTCGGGTATCGTATGGGTTGGGGAACAGATAGAAGGCATAGTTGGTGGAGTTGATATGCCCTTCCGCTTCCAGCCGCTTAATGATGGTGTGCTGGCTATGTTCAAAGCTGTTAACGGCTACACTACGCTTGAGTGCGAAGTTGACAGTATTGCCGCTGGATGGGTCTACTTGAATGTTCCTATGGCAACTATGGATATTGGAGGCGATGACTACTACACCTGGATCAGCGCTGCTGAACAGATCAACTACGAGTATCGCGTGTTCTACCAGACAGGCGCTGCAGGAGGACAGTTATTCTGGGACGCTCTTGCCGGATCCTGCATTCTGCAGGACATCAGGGGTGAGAATGGAGATCCCCTTCTGGGCTGTGTAACCGCCTGGACGCTTGATTTGCAGGACAGCGATTACATCTTCGGCTACGGCCAGATCTACGAGGGACATGAAGTAGTGTCCAATCTTCAGCTGAAGGGTACAGCCGCTGCGCTGGCCTTCGCCAATCAGTACTTCAGGTTCGCATGGTTCA
>JAGLOY010000033.1 GCA_023138735.1 Candidatus Aegiribacteria sp.
CTCTGCCAACTGAGCTACACCGCCAAGGACGAGGAAAAATAGAATCACATGGGTCAACTGTCAAGATACTCAATTAATACTGCTCTTCATTCTTAGCTTTCAGTTTTTGGATCACATCAGCCAGTTCTTCGTCACTGAGACCCTTGCCGTTTTTCTGTATTCTAAATAAAATGGCAGACACATCAGCCCATTCGATAATACTTACATTCACTGTGTACTCTTTCACGGCTTCCAGAAGATGCTGGAATACGACCACTTCACTCTCGCATACGAAACAGATCAGAGTTGCAATCTGTCTCTCAACCTTCATTGCGTTGCATGAGCAGGGGTTTTCCGATGAGGAGCGGTTCGCGAGATATGATGATATGGAATCGTAAATAAGCTTTATATGCTGAGACAATTCATTCACCGTAATACTGGCTCTCAGAAAATCCTCAATATGATAATAGAAATCCGTTATCACGTTATCAGGGATCTCGGTCAGTTCGGATCTTATCTCTTTCAGCTGCCTTACATCGTTCAGTCTCATCCCCCGGTCAAAATCCCTGAACTGTCCAAAATTCTCTTCAATGGCAAGTTTAATTGACCTGTAAGCATCCTCCATCTCCGCGAAATCTTCCCGCTCGACGGTTACATTCATAAGATCCACCCAGATATCCCTGTAGTTGGAGGGAGATCTGAAGGATACAACGGCCAGACCCTTCTTGGAGTTAATCGAACCTACCATGTCAATAATCTTTGTATCGTGAGCACCACTGTTCTCCTGCCTCGAAACAAGAACAAGTTTCAGCTGTGCCTGGAATGTTGTCGATGATACAATGGCGAGATACGCCTGATTCAGACCTGTTGTTTCACACTCTTTTTTAAGCAGGGGGATTAGAGCTCTCGCGTAGTGTTCGCTGCCGCCGTACTGGTGAATCCTCTTAAGTTTTTCAAGTTCATGAGCTACAAGCAGTTTCTTCAGGCTCCTTCTGATAACTGTCTGCTCGGTTCTCGTTGCGCTCAAACCACTGGGACCGGTCATCTCTATTCTTATTGAAATCACACCGTCCCGGGTGGTATATCTTCTCTGATGGCGTATGGAAGCTCCGTACCATGCGTGGGTAAGCGCTGTTACGCAGTTCTGAAATGAAATGTCCCTCTCGAATCCCGCAATGTTAATACCTGTAAGGTGTTCCCTCGGTGTTTTCAGATTCTTGACGGCAAACTGGGGTTTTCCAGCACTTGTTCTGACAAGATTAACAAGCTGGAAATTTGCCTTGATTATCCAGGCAAGATCGATAGCTTTCCTTTCGGCCAGATACTCATCGGATCTTGATGAAATGAAAAGAACAAGCTCTCCTTTTTCCCCGAGAATACCAGCTGGTACGTTCTCATCACTGTACAGTTCTTCCAGGGCTACACTTACCTCTTCAAATCTCTCAAGTCTTTCCGCTGCCCTGGAAAGTAGAGAAATCGTACCTGCTCGTCCCCTAGCAAGGTTGGCAAGAAGATCAGCCATTTTACCGGCATCGGAAACGAATGCATCCCGTCTTTCAGAATCCTCATCCCTGATTCCCGTTATCACAAACCCTCTTCGGATACCATCAGACTTCAGAGCAAAGCCCTCCAGAAGATCCAGATTCCATCCGGAGTGATGAAGCTCACTCAGTACTACGGTTGCCAGTCCCGGCCAGTCTATCGCTCCCACTCCAACGAGAACAAGGTCATCGTCTTCCTTCTGGTTAATGACAACCTTGGTATCACACGACTTATCCATATCAAGAAGCTCATTGAAAATGGTAGATCTTCTTTCGGCAGGAATAATGCTTATGGGACACACGCCGTGTATCATATCTGCTTTGCTCAAGACTCTTATTCTCCAATCGTGACAACTCAAATTCCAAGAGGTGCTTGACAGAAAGCACCCGTCAAACCATATATGCTCCCCGGTTGCAGAACCTGCAACTATCAATTTTGTGGGCGAATAACTCAGCTGGCTAGAGTGCCTGCCTTACAAGCAGGATGTCGGGGGTTCAAGTCCCTCTTCGCCCACCATCCACAATTACAGACCTTGCAATGATTCTTCGTCAGAGTATGGAGGTCATAGTTTCAACTGAAAAACTCCATGAATGCTCCGCAATCGTCGAACCTCCCTGCTCAGATAACCGTACCATGACGGAGTAAGTTCCATCTACAAGAGGTTCCTGCGGTCGGAACTGAATGATATTCCCATCGATTACAAATGGATACAGCTCCTCGATGAATACACCCAACGAATCGGATATTTCGGCTGCAGCGCTCCAGCCAGTCAGATCATCACGGAAATCTGCATAAAGCTGCAGAATGGGTCTGTGGTCATATACCGATCCGGTTGGATAAACTGAACTGAAAAGCACTGCCGGTCTTAACGGAACATCAATTTCGATATTCCCTGTTGTTTCATTACCTGCTGAATCTGTGAAACAGACTCCAATCGAAACAGTCTGTCCGGAGAAGGGAGTAACATCCATCCTGCAGCTCCGGATCGAATCCTCCCGCAACACAAGTCGAGTCTGTTCAACGCTGTCAATGGATGCTGCGGTTTCCTCTATCCCTGAACCTTCATCTGTACATAAAGCCTCAACCAGTACTTCCATACCGGCAGAATCTACATTGACAGAGAGATCGGCAAGTTCAGGAGGAATGCTGTCCAGGTATACATTCCATGAAAGGTTCTCTATCAGCTCATCATCGCTTCTGAATATTTTCACTGATCCTGATTCGAAAAAGGCTGTATTGGAAGATGCTTCAAAATACCATCGATCCTCTGACTTCTCAGGTACGATCAGATTGTCTCCCGACAGCAGATAAATATCTCCGGTTTCCAGAGTATCAGATGAAGTCATGAAACTGAAGTGGTGAGTTTGAGTACTCTGATGACCAGTCGGGCTGAGGGAATACACCTCAAGCATCTCAGGATTAAAGGATAACCCCAGATCGATCATCCCACCCTCTTCACCAACCTGCCATCCATGAAGGTAAATCCAGTAAACTGCTGAAGAATCGGGTTCTGCAATGAAAATAGTCTCATTAGAAGTCGGTGAGGCAGATCTAATCTCAAGTTCTGACATACCGTCAACTATCCTGTTCGCATTGCGATCCACAAAAAGGAAAAGGTCAAGATCAAGGCCGGATTGATCACTGGTTGTCCCGATGGTCATGCTTCGCTCTCCGGGTGGAATTCTGAATGGGCCGATAATCTGTTCGGCGGAAAGGGGATCATCAGGGTTGTCCTGATGAAGCTCGATGTCCTGATAGAACATGATCCAGTTGAGGTTCTCTTCATCGACGGAATACGTGCTTCCTGGAGAGCGTGAAGCAGCCACCGGATTTCTGTATGCAGGTGTCCCGGTTAGCCAGTCGAAAGCATCGTACGATATATCATCAGTTACAGATATTAATGACGGAGATAAATGGAATTCAGACCACGTAAAAATGCAGTTTCTGTTATCAAGTACCGCATAACAGGTATCGTCTGGTTCAGGGATGAATGGATACGGTACCGCTCTGCAGTTGAGGCCGTTCCTGTAACTTCTGAAATTATCTGCATTCATATACACAGGAGAACGGGAGGAAGCTGACGTCAGCCAATGAACCCAGCCCGGACTCCTGTTCGATTCGTTACCATTATCGATTGAGTAAAGGGAACGGGAATAGAAAGGTACCGGAAAAAGTCTGCCCGTTACGGACACGCTCGCTGATGGACGGACCTCAGGGAGGGACACAGTCTGTCCCTGCGGAACCATGCACGGTACGGAATAACTTATAGAGTAGGACTTGCCTTCAGTGAACGTAATATTCGAGCTTCCCGCAGACCCGAAGGGTGAAATCACATCGATTGTATATCCACCATTCGGCTCCCAGCCCAATTGAAAAACGCATGAACCGGATTCATCGGTGTAGTTGAATTCGGAAACTGAGTTAGCATTCTCCCAGTGCGACCTTGCCAGGACCATAGCACCCTCAACCGGTGTTCCTACAGGATCGGTAACAAGAATATTAACATCCGCAGTACTTGTATAACCCGAATCTCCATCCATATAACCTGAACCTGCTGGAGCCAGAACGCTGCCCGTTACAGGCCATACTTCATTACCTGGTCCGAAGGCTGTTATGGTGGATATAGTTTTCCCGGTGTGGTTTGCGCCCTCCCCTGATACCCATACATTGCCGATCCCTGAAATTCCGTAGTTGATATCCCAGTGATTCCATCGTCCGCTAGCAGGATCAAGATACTGATTCCACTGATGATCCTCACCCCGGCACCCTACAACATATGCGGGTATGAAAAAAGCACGGCATAATGCGGTCTGTAAAATGGACTGCTCTCCGCAGGAACCGTAGGCCTTCCTGTAGATCTCCATCGGATGAAGGTCGTTTGTCATATATCCAAATGACATAAGGCCACCCGGCTGGGAGTGAGACTGGAAGTTACACAGCCTGACCACTGCTTCCTCGTAAGTCGATGCTTCGACCATACGTTCTTCAAGGGATCGTCCTCCCGAACTGTCTGAAGGGATGAATTCGCGCCAGTATAGTTGATCCCCGGAGTCACCGTACAGGCTGTCAGGTTCATGATTCAGCCATTCCTCAAGTGAAACGGATGCTGTATCACGCCCGGTGCTCCAGTATTCAGTATTGATCCTTGCGGGAATCTCAAAAAGTATCCTGGGATGCACTACAAACCGATAGTAATCATTACTCGAGATCTCGACCCATCCGCTTTCAGTCTTAAGCTGGCAAATTGTTCCATCGACGGAATCCAGCAGGCGTACATAATCGAGTTTCTCAGCCATTTCGTAAATCATGGAAACGTTGACGGAAAACAGGTCAGTATCACCGTTCCTGTACATGGCCCGCAGCACTTCTGTGGGTGTATGCGCGATGCAGTAAGCCATCTCGTCACGAAATCGGGGATCTGCTTCCATGATCTCACGAGAAAATGCGTTAACCTCGCGGATACCTGATGGAGTACGGAAGACGGAATATGAAGCAAAATATCTTGAATAGTAGGATTGAATATCTGAAACCGAACTGTTGGGCTCGAATTTCCAGGAGAACCGTTCTACATATAAAGGTCCATCATCAACGGCATCTTCATCAAGTTCGAAGTAGATCAGAGATCCTCTTGAGTTTCCGACAATGAGCTCATCATGACCATCAGCGTTAATGTCAGCAAAATCAGGGGTAGAGTACTCTCCAACGTCGATATAGCAGAATTCCGAATTCGCTGTTGAATCCACCCATACTCCGCTGCCGTCCCTGACGAAATATCTTACTTCGCCGTTGCTTGATCCAAAAACCAATCCTTCCTTCCAGGCAGCCGGAGAACCAGAGGGGATTCGAGGAAAATTATCGATCCTCTCCCAGTTCCCGGTGAACCAGCCTTGATATCCTGGAAGATAGAACACATCCCCTTCCATGGTCCCTGCTACCAGATCGGGAAATTCATCACCATTTATTGAAGATAGGGCAAGGTTCGGAAATGTTCCCGGAACAGGCGAAAGATCAAGAAGATGGAGGGAATCGGAGCCTGGCCGGGCTTCGTAAAGAATCCCGTTCCGGGTCCCGCAGATAAGTATTGTTTCTCCGCTGAAATCTACTTCAACAGGTGATATGTTAAAAATAGTGTCTCCGTTGCATGGATTATCTGCTATCACCCATTCCCGGGACATCATACTCCCGACTGGCCCTGCAGTGTAGAATTTCAGGCCGTTCTGCTGTGTTCCAACCGCGGCGGTCAGCAGGGAGTCCTCGGAAAGAAATACCGCTGGTGAACTGAACGCCCCGGCATTCATTGGGAATAGAATACGGGACTCGGACACAAAAGGCAGAAAACAGGGAACTTCGATACTGCCCCGGTTTCTATAAATGAGAATACTCCCGGAATCCGTTCCCACAACCAGATCCACCAGCCCATCACCCTCCATATCCCCCAGTGCTATACCAGTTACACCTGTGATATCAAAACCTTCGATAACCTGAAATACTGTATCTTCGAGAAACAGACTAAGCACACCCTCATCACTTATAAAAACAGAATCAGGTACAGCATTATTGTTCAAGTCACAGAGCCTTCTCAATTCCATGGATCCGGTGAAATCCGTGATTTCCTTCCAGTCTGGGGCCAGGAATACCCGTACCACCAGGGCGTCCGTATCCCCGTTCAGAACCAGGTCCTCCAGGCCGTCTCCGTTAACATCTGCAAAGGCAGGCTGAACTGGCATTTCGGAGTCAACATCTTCGTAAATGAGATCTGTGAATCTTATCGTAAGATCCTCCCTCAACCATTCACTGCATATTTCTATTACTCCGGCAATCGAATCGGGCAGCACATCATTTAACCCGGATATGGGTCCCGGGGCAAGTACGGATACAGTCTTGAAATCACTGAATCCTGTAGAATCAGTAAACACTGACCAGGAATATCCTCCGGGGGGAATCGTAATACTAAGGCTGTCATCTGATGGCTGAGCTGAGAGAGTTCCAGTGGTGAGAATGAATACAGATAATACAGCTGGTAAGGTGAAAAAAACAAAAAATCTGTTATTCACAGAAACTCCTTTTAATAATTGTTACTTTTCAATTGTATGATGCCAAACAAGTTGAAGAAGTGTGCTACGTCCCCGGGAGCAGAATGCGGAAGCCTATGTGGCGAGCCCGGTCACCGGGAGCCAGATATTGTACCGCATCAATTGTAATTTCATCACCTGGTGACAGCCATGCTCCTCCGCATACCGGTATCACTGAATCCAAAGGTGAGTAGGTCCATTCTGCCACATTACCCGCCTGACAGGCAAAACCAGTATTTGTCAGCGGGAATGAGTCAACAGGGGCAGTCCAGAAGTATCCATCCATTCCTCGAGTTTCCCATTCATCTCCGGCAAGGAAGTTGGCGGGATACTCCGCATCTTCAGGCTCGAGAGAACCCCATGGATACTGCCCTGCAAAATCCCCTGATAGGTCCAGCGATGCAGCGTAGGCCCACTCGGTCCTGGTAGGAAGCCGTCCTCCAAGTACTGCTGCGACTGCTGCCGCTTCTCTTACGCTTACGTTTACCACAGGGTAGTCGGGATACTCGAAAATGTAATTGCTCATCCCGGGGAATTCCGGATCCGGCGGCAATTCAAGACCCTCTTCATCAGCCAGATAATAGTAGAGTCTGTTGGACACTTCGTATCTTCCCAGACGAAAGTCTGATATCTCAATAGTATCACTGGCTTCGGTAATAAATAATCCCCCCGGAACGTAAACGAAGGCAGTGTCGTTTGCCTGCAACGGAAGTGGGTCAGACCTGACTATCAGCTCTTCATTGTCGCCGCAGGCAAGGAACAGTTGCAGAAGAACTACAGCGAGTGTGTACTTCATCACTTCAAACGGCTTCAGGCTGTTTTTTTCTGAATACGATAGCGATTGGGATGATAACGCAGTAACCAACGATCAGCATGACAGGGGCGATGGTAATATGCCCCCCGCGGAGAAGAAACCATCCTGCGATAATATCAAGCAGCCCCGCAGCAAACATGATGTAATTTACAAGTGTAAATGGAGCTGCACCCTCTGTATTTTCCTTCTGATCGATCCGTGCGGGAGCGGTTTTTCCCTTTTTCATTATTGAATTCTACCTCCATCATTATGGATCTTAAATCTACCGTATGAACAATACCTATACATCACTGGTTGGAGGACTGTCAACATTGGTGACCTTATCAAATAGTTGTGCCGGTTCCTCCCCATCCGCGGGCATGGTTATCAGACCCTTCTCCCATGCATGCAGCATTGCATCTCCAACAACGAAGAATGAACCTGTTACAACGAGAATATCCGAAGCCAGGGATCTGCCCTTCTCCAGCGCTGCACCTATATTGTCCTCCGGGATGGCTTCAACGCCGTTTTTTCGGAATTCTGCGGCAAGTGTTTTTGCCGGCAGGCACCGTTCATTAAGCGGCGTAGTTGTTATCACCGGATTGAATACTCCTTTCAGCTGAAAGGTCATTTCCCTCCAGAATTTATCCTCCAGAAAACCAATCACAGCCGGTACCGGGGTCTTCCATCCGCTTTTCAGCTGCTTGATCAGGAAAGCAATGGAACCCGGATTATGAGCGACATCGAACAGGATTGAGGGAAGACCGGAGCGGAGATCTATACGCCCGGCCCACTTCAGTGTAGAACATGATTTCTCGAAAGCGCGCATAACCGAAATCTCATCGTAATCAGTTAGCTGAAGAGCTGCTGCGATGGCCAATCCTGCATTACATTTCTGGTGTTCCCCCAGCAGGGGAGCTTTTTCCGCAGGTTCCGGAACTGTACGTTGAAGATTTCCCTCTTCAGCGGCCCGGGTGATGATTTTCTCTACTTCCGGTTTCTGTCTGTAAGCTATGAGAACTGATCCATTCGGCGCAATGGCAACCTTCTCAGCTGCGATGGCAGCCTCTGTGGAGCCAAGAATTCTTCTGTGTTCGATCTCCACCCCCGTGAAAACAGTGCATTCGCCACCCAGAAGCCTAGTTGCATCAAGTCTTCCTCCCAGGCCTGCTTCGGCGACCACCAGATCAACACCGCTGTTCATGAAATGCCATGCTGACATGACAGTTGTTATCTCAAAGAAAGTCGCTCTGTGCTCTTCAATTCTATCTCTGAAGAGTTCCACGAATCTCACAACTTCTCCTTCGGGAATCCATTTGCCATCAACCGCAGCCCTTTCCCTGTAGTGGAAAAGATGGGGGGAAGTCATTCTTCCAGTTCTGAAGCCGAGGTGGGTTAGAATCTCGGAAAGAAGTGCTGTGGTACTGCCCTTCCCATTGCTGCCAACTACATGAACAGTTCTGAACTTCTCCTGAGGGTCTCCTGCATCTTTCATGAGTTTGCGGGCCCGATCAAGACCGAATTTCATACCCATCCTGCGCCTGCCGAAGAGGTATTTCTCCACATCACTGTAATTCAACTGAAGCAACCTCCCGGAGAAAGGAAGCGAGGAAGGCTTCCTGCTTTTTCCTGACCTTTCCCTGTGATGAAAGAACTTCGTCATGGGTAACCACCGCTTCGGGGGAAGCCGCGTTGGTAACAAGTGATAACGCTGCCACATCGAATCCACGCGCTGAAAGAAGCAATGCCTCTGGTACAGTTGACATGGATACTGTCGAAAAACAATTGCTCTTCAGAAACTTTATTTCTGCAGAGGTTTCGTAGGCAGGCCCGGAAACACAGGCAAAAACTCCCTCGCGAAGTGGGGTTCCGGTTCTGCGGGCAGCTTTCCGGGCCGCTTCTCTAAGCCTCTCCGAGTACACTGACCTTCTTACTCTTCCACACGTACTATCCGGTACACATCCGGCGAAATTGACATGATCCCTGAACAGAACAGCATCACCGGGGTGGAGATCGGTATCGACAGCACCGGAAGATGACGTGAGTATCCATGCTGTAACACCAAGATCTCCAAGCACGCCGGGCAATACGGATATCTCATCTCCAACGTAACCCTGGTAATGGTGCCGACGGCCCAGCATGAATACGAACCTGCCGCAGCTGCTGAACGAGATCTTACCGGGATGCCCTGGAACTGCAGGACTCGATTCTCCGAGTAATTCCTCATAGTTGATCTCAAGTTCTGACCCGAACTCCTTGGCAAGCCATGATAACCCGGAGCCCAGAACCACTCCCACTGGGGGGATCATGGCACACCTTGTGAAGATTTTTTCAGCTATAACTGAGGTGATCCTGTCGGGCTGGATTGTTTTCCGAAACTCGACTCCGTCCTCCCCATCAGGGTAATAGTTTTCTATCAGACGCGTACGGTTGTAGTTATTTTTCGTGTATAGAATCTGAGCAGGCAGAGTGTTTTCCCGTACTTCAAGATAGGAAACCGCAGCACCGAGGCGGCGTCCCCATGATTCAGCGGTTCGCAGAAGACAGGTTGCCTGTCCCAGTCTTCTTTTATCTTCATCTGCCGCCAGGTTTAGTATATGAAGCCCGGAAGCATCGAGTTGCGCTGTAATGTATCCAGCGACTTGACCATCCAGTCTTGAGGTCCATGTCCGAAAGGAAGGAGATTCAATACATGCTGTAATGGTTTCCATATCCCATGGACAGGGGAATGATAGATTTTCGATATCCATTATGCCGGGGATATCAGTAATCGACGCAATACGGATCTCAGGGTACAATGCTGTTCACCTTTTCATTGAAGCCGCGGAGGTATACTGGAGCCGGATAATCATCGAAACCATATAGTTCAACCTTCAGTGAGCCCAGCAGCGCAACAATTGAAGGTCGTGGAGTGTCCCAGAGCGGATGGGCCGTTCTAACATTATCGGAAAACGAAATGATTTTTCTGCCGCTGCCCACCACAACAGCTTCATCAAGCTCAGTGATCATCTTTTCAATGTCGGAGACAGTGTAAACACCGGAAGGAACAATCTCAGCAGCCCCGAAAGAACTGTTTTCATAAACAGCAGCATAAACCTCTTTGTTTCTCGCAATCATGCAAGAAAGAACAGGACAATCAGCCGTAACTGATGCAGCCAGGACTCTGAGCGTTTCTACGCTCACTGCGCCTATGCCCCATCCGGCAGATAATCCCTGGGCTGTGGCGATTCCGATTCGAAGCCCGGTGTAGGAGCCCGGCCCCGAAGATACGGCAATTCCTGTTATCTCTTCAGGATTTACTTCAGCCTGCTTCAGAAGTCTTGCAACACCTGGCAGGACTTTTTCCGAGTGCGTCGCCCTGACAGGGAAACACTCCTCCGACAGAAGTAGTCCATCTTTCATTACTGCAACTCCGCCTGTTGCAGTGGTGGTCTCAATTCCAAGCCAGAGTCCTGTCATCAATCTCCACCTCCCTCATCATCGGATCACCGGTAAAACCAATACTCACGAAGATTCCGTCCTTCAGAATGGCTGCATCAAGGCGCTCAGCCCATTCAACAATTATCGCGGCTTCGCTTTCAAGGGCATCGTAAATACCGTAGAACTCCATCTCTTCAGGAATTCCCTTCAGCCTGTACAGATCTATGTGATGAATTTCCAATTTAGCGGTGGTGTAAACAGCATCCACTATAAAGCTCGGGCTCGGGATACTGCCTGTAACTCCCAGTTCCCTGAGAACTGCCCGGGCGAAAACAGATTTTCCCGCTCCCAGATCACCGGAGAGAAAAAGCCTGCTGCCGTATCCCATGCGGGAGGCGATGGAGCTGGCAAGCTTCTCCAGTGCAACCTGATCGATCATCTCATGCTCTTAGGTTTCAGTATTATGCTGGGAACTATCATCTCCTCAAGGGAGACCCCGCCATGCTGGAAAGTATTTCTGAATTTGTGCAACTCGTCTCTGCGTACGTTCTGGAACATCATGAAATAATCCGATCTAGCAAAGAGATAGTTCTTTGAAGGCGTTTCGTCCGGTAAACCCCAATCGGCAGGATCCGATGCGGTAATAACCGCCTTGGGATCGGCTGACATCGATTGCCCGAAACGGAATCTGATACTGCCTGAAACCCCTCTGCCCTTAATCCTTGTCTCGCGGGATGAAAATACGGAACCGTGATCACTGGTGATCACAACAGTAGTCCCCCTTGCCGCAAGTGTATGGAATAAGTCTTTAAGAAATGAGGATCTGAACCATGTTTCAGCCAGCTTTCTGAAGCTTGTTACATCCGGAGCGAGGTCCCTGATAAGATCAAGCTCCGACCTGCCGTGGGTCAGATGATCTATGTAATTGACAATTACCGCGAAAAACCCATCCTTGAGAGATTTTGAGAGGGAATGTATGAGTGTCTCTCCCTCTCTTCTGGTGCTTATCTTTGCGTATTCCGGTTGGATATTCCTATTGCAGCCCAATCTTCTGAGTGCTTCGGTAAGGAAATAGTGTTCATGCCTGTTTAATCCAGGTTCTCCATAATTCTCATCCCACTTATGCCTGTAAAATCTCCAGATATCTCTTGGAAGAAGGCCTGCGAAAATGGAGTTTCTGCTGTAGGGTGTCGCCGATGGAAGCACTGTAAGCATGAAATCGGTCTCAATATGAAACCACTTCTCCAGAATAGGTGCCATTGTGAGCCACTGATCGTACCTCATGCAGTCTATAACCATCATAACAAGTTCATCTGAAGATTCCATCTGCGGAACCACTATCCGTTCCAGATAGTTGTGCGACATGAGGGGAGAATCCGGGCCTGTATCGGATATCCAGTCTCTATACTTGAGTTCAACATGCTTTGAAAAACTAAGCTCCAGATCACTGAACCTGTTCCTGTCAACGCTCCTCATTTCATCCGTCAGGGAACCGTCCGAAGCAACATCTTTCTCAACCCATGAACGGTAGATATTGACCCATTTCTTCCAGTCCATCTCATGGCTCAGCATATCCATGACCCTGGTCGCCTGATCAGCTATCTCTCTGGCGGCTCTCTGGGTTCTAAGGCGGCTGCCCATAAGCAGCCTTTTTGTTACAAGAAGAATCTGGCTTGGGTTCACAGGTTTTGTCAGATAATCATCAACCTCACCACCTATGGCGAGATCCATGAGTTCCTCTTCCTCACTCTGGGTAACCATGACGATAGGAAGTACATGATAATTTTTCCGGATCCGTGATACGGTTTCCATTCCATCCATACCCACCATCATCTGATCCATAAGAACGATGTCCACCTGGTTTTCTCGAAGTACATCAAGTGCCTGCAGTCCGCTGTGCGCGGTAAGCACCTTGTAATTGCGCTTTTCAAGGAATCTTATATGACTTCTGAGATGCTGTATTTCATCATCAACCCACAGGACGGTAATCATTCAGCATCCTCCGAAATCGTGGGCAGCATTATTACAAAAGTGGTTCCTTTCCCGGGTGAACTGGCTTTCAGACGCAGGCTTCCATTATGGTACTGCTCTACAATACGTTTGCTCAGTGCAAGCCCCAGCCCCCATCCTCCCCGTCTTGTGCTGAAACCCGGTTTGAAAATCTTTTTCTGATCGGCAAATGGGATTCCCTTTCCATTGTCGGCTATTTCCACTTCAACCAGCCCCGATCCTTCCTGAATATCTCTCGTGCTTATCCTGATTATTCCATCTCTTGTTTCCTTCAGAGCAGCTATTGAATTTTTCAGAAGATTCTCGATGACCCAGCTGAATAATACACTGTTAAGAGCGAGCAGATACTCGGATTTCAGTTCAGTTTCCAGGTTCATATCATCAGCCAGAAAGCCTGGACGCCCGCAGAAATAGTGCACGGATTCAAGAATAACTGAATTGATCCTACACTTCTCAAGCTTCGGCTTCTTACCCATCTGACCGTACCTGCTGGCTATCTGCTTCAATCTGTCGATATCGTTCTCGATGAACTCCAGAGCTTCTGCGAATTCTTTATCTGTCTCTGCCTCAGGTTTCTCCCTTAAGAGTTCTATCCAGCCCATAAGGGATGAGAGAGGAGTGCTGATCTGGTGTGCCGTTTCCCTGGCGAAACCGATCCAGGCAAGCTCCTTTTCCTTCTTTATTTCTATCCTGATAACAAAGAGAAACAGGAGAACGAGTATGAAAAAGACACCTAGTTCTATATACGGTACGAGCAGGAGTTCCTTAGCCAGTTCATCAGAACCGTAATGAAGATAACCAATGGTGCAGCCATAGGAATCCGTTACCGGAACAGGTGCATTCTCAGTGTCAAGCTCCTCTGCAAGCAGTATAAGTGATCTGAGGTTCTCCTGGCTGATCGAATCTGCAACCGCAATGCCGTTTACAACCTGTGGAACCATATTCGTATCGGATAGTATAGTCGTATAATCAAGTCTTTCAACAAGATCTTTAAAAAGTCTTCTGGTTCTCTGGAAAAGTCTCTGCCGCTCCTCAATACCTTCCATGGTAACGAAGTACCATTCTTTCACTGAACCGCATTCCTGACAGAATCTCGTTATACTGGAATCCGACTCAAATCCATACACTGGGGTTGTTGAACCGCATCCTGAGCAGACGTACATCAAACCAAGCTCTGCCAGCCTGCTCATGGGAACCTGCGCCCCAGCCCAGAACCATGCTATAGTTTCGTTTGCATTTGTCCTGGCTTCACGCAGACGGGACACCAGGCTGTAACTGTAGTAGAAAAACACCCAGATAAGAACGATCACAACAAAAAGAGGAAATAACCTGGTTCGTATGCTCCACATCTCAGTTATCCTCCAGGACAGGCACTACGAAACCCGCTCCAGATATGAAAATAGGTCTGTCACATTTTTTCTGCATAATCCATGATTCGATATCATGAACAGGTTCAATGCCCATTCCTTCCACAAGACTGTCAGGCAGACTGCTTGAAAGAGCAAGCTTTATCCTCTGCCTCAGGCTCTTGAGCCGGACTATGGTATGATCACCCAGATCGTACTGATGTCTCTCGGGAGTTTTCCAGGTTTCGTCCATGGATGCTATGAAGGCTTTCTCAAGATGATCAGCCCCGAGACCTTCACCGCATGAACTGATAAGTAGGAGAAAACCACCATCTTCAACAATCGAATTACAGTTATAAATGGCTTTCTCGGACTGATAGAGGTTAATATCCAGGGGTTCTCCCGGATGAAGGATAACCAGATGGGATCTGTAAGGAACAGAAACCGTTGACAGCAGCGCGGAAGCCTCGGAAGCTTTCAGGAAGGATCCCCTGCACGTACCCGAGTAAAAATGCACGAGCATTCCACGGTGAACAATACCGTTCCCCTGCAGAATCTCCACTCTATCCTCCAGCATGGATAGAGCATCCATCATGTCTTCGTGTACAGGATTACCGTCAAGCCTTCCCGGCAATGCCCCCTCCAGGCAGGCAAGGAAATGGTTCGTTACAATGGATTCTCTTGACGAAACACCTGGCAGGAAGGATTTCCTTCCTCCGGTATATCCGGCAAAATAGTGAGGTTCGACGGAATTTACCGCTACTACCGGGTTCCCATCAAAAAGCCATGGATCCATTCTGACCGGTGTACCGAGTTGAGTTCTTCCGATATAAACCATTTCCCCCGAATCGCAGTCATTGTTCTTCCATTGAGCTTCAGGGAAGCAGCCACCAAGAAGAGCTGATTTCTCCTCCTGCGTAACCGGCCTGTGGGTTCCGGTAGCAAATAGGATTCTAACTTTACCACCGAGAATTTCTTCCAGCGGCTCGATCATGGGAAATGAAGCCGGTCTTGTAGCATCGTTAACTATAAGCGTTACAACTTCACTGTTCCCGAACCTGACCAAATCAGGCATGACATCAGTCCATGCATCCTTAACCTGTTGCCCGGTCATGGGCTGCGGGGCAACAGGGCCAGAAATCTCTATTTTCTTCAATATTTTCGGAACACAGATCTGCCGGTTCATTGTGCTTGTAATCTCCTGCCATCCCAGACAAACTCTGTTCCGGATATGTCCTGTACTCCGGTAAAAGAATTGAAATCGCCCTCATACGTAAATGTTCCCTCTCCCGAGAGGGAGCCCTCAGAATAGGTGAATGTAAGAGTGTTGTCCGTCAGGGTTCCCTGTAAGGTTCCCAGTGGATATTCTCCCGTTACGATTTCGGAATCATCAACTACCAGTTCCAGTTGACCCATGGTCGTATCCCACAACCCCGCAGGATCCGCCGCTACAGGAACGGTTTCTACTGCTTCGGACAGTTGTTCTGATACATCTGTTATCATCGGTTCTTCTGTTATTACAGTATCGGCTGTAACCTCAACGGATAGGGAATCCACCGATTCCGGCTCCGGGTCACCGCCACAGGATACTAGCGTAGCGAGTAGCGCGATGAAGATCACTTCTGTTACAGAAATGCGCATATAGAAACGTCCTTTCAATAATCAAACGATCCATCAGGGAACAGATGATAAGGTCCTGTTCCGTGCAAATAATTATAACAGCAGTAACAGCTATGGACACATGGAACATAAAAATATACACTATGCTTATCCAGCTATCACAAGGAGGGTATTTGTGTTCAGATCCCAACAAAACAAAAGAGGCTTGTTTTTCCTCATATTGGTCGGTATTCTGCTCGTTCTCGCGTCCGCTGCTTTTGCAAGGGCCGGAGGAGGGGGAAGCTATGGCGGCTCAAGCGGAGGGGGAGGAGGCGGAGGAGGAGCGGGATATATCTTCTACCTTCTTATACGGCTTGCCATCCACAAACCGCTCATAGGTGTACCACTTTTAATAATAGTGATAATCCTTATGATAAAATTTGGAAAGAAGGCAAAGGGCGGGTACGAAACACATACTATCACAAGGGCTGGAAAACTAAGAAAAGAACAGGAACATCAGGAGATGCAGGATGCTCTGGATGCACTGAAACAGAGAGATCCAGGATTCTCGAAAGAGGGTTTCCTTCAGAAGGTGAACAGGGCTTTCATAGCACTGCAGGAAGCCTGGTCGAATCAGGATCTTTCACCTGTGAATCAGTTCATCTCCGACGGAATAGATGAACGGTTCAGTCTTCAGATTGAAATGCAGAAGGCTGAAGGATACAGAAACAGGATGGAGAATATAACGGTTCAGAGCTCCAGAATTGTTGGTGTACTCAGTGATTCTCACTTCGATACGATTCACGTTGAAATCACTGCCAGTGCCGACGACACTGATGTTGACGTAAAGACAGGAAAGCGGATCCGTAGAAACACCTCCGCGCCATTTACGGAATACTGGAGTTTCCTCCGGAAGCCAGGCGTCCAGACCCTTGAGGGAAAGGGCCTGGTGGAAGGAGTCTGTCCGAACTGCGGTGCTCCGATTGAGCTCAGTGATACCGGCAAATGTGAGAACTGTGATTCTGTTCTTACCAGCGGCCAGTATGACTGGGTGCTTGCTGAAATAACCCAGTCGATCGAATGGAACGTCGTATCTGACAAATCCCTCATTCCCGGCTTTGGCAACATGGAAACCATTGATCCTGGTTTCAACCTTCAGCACATCGAAGACAGAACGTCCGTGATATTCTGGAGGTTGATAAAATCCTGGTTCACCAACGACGTTTCAAACGCAAGGAAGGTTGCACTCCCATCATTTCTTGAAGGTTTCGGAAGCCAGCTATCCAATACCAGAAGTGATAACGACTGGCTCTTTTTCAAGGACGCAGCGGTAGGCACCGTAGAGGTTCAGAACATCATTCCTGGAACGAAGAACCGCATGGACAGGATCGAGGTCCTCGTTAAATGGTCCGGTATAAATGCCAGGAGAAACGAAAGTGCAAAGGTACGTGTAACCGGACGGAAGATCATAAGACCCCAGATATACACGCTGGTTCGCAAATTCGGCATAAGAACCGACGTTGACCAGAGCTTCAGATCATCTCACTGCCCCGGCTGCGGAGCGCCTTACGAGGGCGGCAGCACCGGTGAATGCGAGTACTGCGGAAGATCTCTGAACGATGGAAGCCAGGACTGGGTGCTTGAATCCGTGCAGCGCTTCTCCGCATCCAGAATAACGGCAAAAGAAATTGACGGAATAGAAAGGGCTGCCCTTATACCACCTGAACTCCTACTTTCAGCAATGGTCAAAGCCATGTACATAGATGGTGAAGTGGATGAAAAGGAGATG
>JAGLOY010000034.1 GCA_023138735.1 Candidatus Aegiribacteria sp.
GAGGCCAGGGAAATACTGGCAGCCATGTCGCGAATGGTGCTAGCGGACGGAAAACTGACCGGGAGTGAAAAGAACCTTCTTCAGACTTTTGGAGAATCCCAGGGGCTGGTATGGGCGGACGTCAAACTCATCATATCCCAGCAGAAGGCACAACTCTACATTGAAGCAAAGAAGGCAATTAAGGAAACCAGATAGATCAGAAAAGGAGCCTGAATTGAAGCTTTCCATAGTATACATTGTCTTTTTCGTGTATCTTCTCGGTATTCTGAACGCATTGCCGGTTGATCAACTCGAAGCTGAAAATATTGCAGAAGCCCGACTTACCCGCGATTTTAAGAACTGCTCTTTTGCGATAGCCAGCTGCATTACCCTTGAAAATACTCAGCACCAATCGCCCCTTGCATACGTCTTCGAGCTATATCCTGCCGGGTATGTAGTAACATCCGCTGACACCGATCTACCTCCGGTAATTGCATACTCGTATAGTGATAACTGCTCGGTTGCAGATGGTGAAAACAGTATCCTTCTAGATATGATAGCACTGGATATCGAACTGAGGCTGGCGTCCCTGGATGACGCCCCGCCGGAACTGCTTCAGGTGCATCGTATCTGGTGGGAAGAGTATTCTTCGGGAGACTATGTGCTCCTGTCCGACCATCTTACAGAGCAGTGGCCCCCTGCCGGTACAACGCCCACAGAAGGATGGCTCATAGAGAACTGGACGCAGGGAGCACCGTATAACGGTTACTGCCCGATGGACCTCATAGCAGGCTCCAGAAGTGTTGCGGGTTGTCCCGCGGTTGCCATGGCATCGATCCTGAATTTCGGAGAAACGACGAACGGCACACAGTTCAGCGATACAGATGATTATTACCATAATTACCATGAATACTACTGGATAGACGATGATCACGTAGCCCATGATTTCCCCTCATGGCCTGAGTTGAACGTATATCTGGATTCTCTGGAAAGCCGTTATCTGAACCAGGAGCCAATTACCAATTCCGACAAAGCCGCACTGGTATATGCCTCCGGGGCAGCCTGCAGGCAGGTTTACACAGCTTCTGTTTCAGGCACTTTCGGGGTTAATCAAGCTTTCGATGCTTACCTGAAGTTCGGTTTCACGGACTGCAGTCTTCTCGACGCATCTTCCGACAGTCTCTACGAAAGGCTCTCTGGAAACATGATGAACGCCATGCCGGCTCATCTGGCGGTTGTGGACGCAGAACCTGCGACGGTCGGTCATAATGTGGTAGTCGATGGTTATAACACAGATGAATTCTATCATCTGAATTTCGGCTGGGGCGGATCCTCCAACGCCTGGTATCAGTTCCCGCTGTCAGGAATGCCATACAGTTTGAATATCATTGAGGGGATTATACTTGACATAGGTGAAGGGCAACTATCCATTGAGGTGGAGATATCGCAGGACGAAATGCCTGTTCTATTCCTCTCCTGTCAGGCAAATCCTGTTTCTGACCTTCTGCTGATCAATCTGGAGATATTACAGAGGTGCGAGGTGAATGTATCTATTTACAGTATCTCAGGACATCTTATTAAGACAGTTGCAGACAGGGAGTTCTATCCCGGTGTCGGTCAGCTTGACTGGGTTCCGGACAATACAGGTAACGGTGTATACATTCTTGCAGCCTCAGGTTCATGGGGAGTCGAAACTGCAAGGTTCACAATACTGGAATAAAAAAACCGGAGCATCAGTTTCATCACTGGTCGTCTTCCAGCAGCTCATTCAGCTTATCTACGTCTATATCAAGCAGCCTTGCTGCAGCCTTTCTTGCTCCACCGCAGTACTCCAGGGTTTCCGTTACATGATCGAAAATCTTGTCATGGAGTTCCATTGGTGTGAAATCCCCGGACATTTCACCTGGAATAATCCTCTCACGGATATACGGTGAGAGAGAGTCCTTGTTCAGTATATCACCGTCAGTGTTCACAACCGCGCAGGCTATAATGTTCTTAAGTTCCTGAACATTATCGGGATAATTGTACTGCTTGAGAAGTTCAAGAAGTTCATCTGAGAAACCGGAAATATCCCTGCCTGTCCTTTCTACCTCCTCCTTCAGAAAGTATTCTGCAAGAAGCGGTATATCATCTGCCCTGTCCCTCAATGGAGGAATGCGGATGGAATTCACCATAAGGTGGTACAGAAGATCCCGGGAGAATGAGTCCCGGTATCTTGAACTTGTCAAATCATGTGTGGAAGCGACTATGAACCTCACATCACATCTCAGAATCTCGGTGGAATTGTCTCTGTAGTACTCGTTTGTCTGTATGACCCTCTTCAGCCTGACCTGAACGGGCAGACTCATATTCTCGATATTATCGATAAAGAGTGTTCCGGCCGAGGCGGTTTCCAGGAAACCTGACATCTCCTTGCTCTTCCCGCTCCAGTCCCTGACTCTGCCGAACAGCTCCGATGAGAATTCCTCGGGGGAATGGGAACCGCTGTCTACGGCAACAAAAGGTTTGATAACCCTCGGAGATGAATTGTGAATCGCTCTTGCAAGCGATTCCTTGCCAGTACCCCGTTCACCCCATATGAACACGCTCAGGTCTCCCTCGGCCATCTGTTCCGCCTGGTGAAAAAGACGGATAACCGCAGTATCCTGTGTGGGGAGATGTTCAAAGGCGGCTGTATTGCCCAGATCATCCCTGGACAGAGCCTGAGGCAGTCTGCTGATTGTGCTGTGAAGGGTTCCGTGTTCTATCGCACTACTGAGGACTTCAAGAAGGTGTTCATCCTCAACGGGTTTTGTCAGGTAATCAAAGGCACCTCTTTTCATGGTTTTTACAGCAAGATCAACATCGTTCACACCGGTTAATACTACAACAGGGATGTCTATACCTTTCGTGCTCATCATCCCAAGTATATCCATACCGGTAACATTGGGCATGTCGAGGTCCAGCATTATCACATCGAAGTGTTCATCCTCAAGAAGTTCTTCAACCTTTCTTGAATCGTTGATCACTGTAGTTTCGAATATCTCCGTCTGCATGAGGAATACCATGAAATAATTGGTTACGGCAACATCATCGTCTACAATGAGTATTTTTTTCAATTGCTCACCTTCTCTACTGCTGCATCCTCACCTGTGGGAATCCTGACCGTGAATTTAGTCCCGACCCCTGGTCTGCTGCTAACGGTAATGTTCCCGCTGTGCTCCTCCGCAATCCGGAAGGCTATTGCAAGGCCCAGGCCTGTACCTCCCTTTGCTCTTTTTGTTGTGAAGAACGGGTCGAATATCTGTCTCTGTGTTTTCTCATCCATACCCTTCCCGTTATCCTCTATCTCTATCAATACATTATCAGTGTGGTCCATATGCGTTCGGACAGTGATAAGGCCTTTTTTGTCATCGGGAATTGACTGCGCGGCGTTCACAATAAGATTAATGAAAATCTGCTCTATCTTCTGCGAATTACCGGTGAATTTCGCCAGGTCATTCCCAAGTTCAAGTACTATCTCTGCATGCTTGTGAACCTCATTTTTCACCAGTCTTGTTGTTGCCTCAAGAAGAGTATTAACATCAACGGTATCAACAAGAAGCCCCTCATCTTTTCTTGCGAAGCCCCTAAGTCCTTCCACAATTCCCTTTATACGCTCGGAACCGTGAGCCATATCATCAACCAGAGTCATGATATGCTCTCGGAAGAAATCGTACTTGAGACGGGCAATCTTCATATCAGGATGATCTTCGTAGTAGTCATCAACTATGGGCAGCATGTCCGTTATCGCCTGTCTGATGATCTTGATATTACCCCTTATGAACTGGTTCGGATTGTTTATCTCATGGCCGATACCGCTGACCAATTGTCCAAGTGAAGCAAGTTTATCCGCCTGCTGTATCTGCTGCTCGTATGTCTTTTCAAGGGTTACATCCCTATAGAATTCCAGTATTCCATCGACTTGCTCTTCCTGATTGTACACCGGAAGAGTATGGACTTCCATGAACTTATCCCCATCCCTTATTGTGATCGTTATGGGTGTTTTTTCACGCTTGATCTTGCCAAGTCTGCAGTCTCTGCACGGTGTATCACGGTTGAAATAGGTTTTGTAGCATTTATCACCAGGTTCAATCTCTTCCTGATTGCTCATAACCACATTTCTGTTGAGGTCTATAAGCATAACCTCTCCGGGAATGACTTTGAACATGGTTTCAAGGCGCTGCCTTGTTTCATCCCAGCTTCTGTTAACCCTGTCCAGATAGGAATCGGCAGTGCTGAGTTTCTGTTTCTGCTCGTCCAGATCCCTTTCCCGCTCGCCAATTTGAGCTTCAAGTTCCTTCAGACGATTGTTCAGCTCGTCCTCTTCCTCACGTTTGAGAAGCATCCTTTCGGAAAGCTCCTTTCGCTCCAGGGCGACACTCAGCATTCTTCCGATTTCGGTGAGCATTCTCTGCTCTTCCGGAAGAAGCTCATGAGTTCCGCTGATGTATCCTACTCTTATTTCACCTGTTTTTTCACCGCTGTACGTCAGATCAACACTGATATAATCATCATCGGATGGTTTCTGACCGTAATCTTCTCCCTGAAATACGGAGTAAACAACCGCTTCGTCAGGTGAACGCATACCACGCGAGAGGTATTCGGGTAGTTTTGTGAAAAACTCCTTGATCGAGACTGATACCTCTATCCATTCGGCGACTGTGTAAAGGCAGGATAGTTCCTTAACACGTTCCTCCTTCTCCCAGTCACTTATCCTTCGCAGAGCATCTACCTGGACACCGAAGAAAAGGTAAATACCTCCATGAACACTCTCGATATATCCAACTTTCATCGGTATGGGAGTTGATTTGCTCACCTGTGTGGCGAACAATGCAATAACTCCCCTGGCTCCCTCATGTACTTTTTCAATGGCATTTCGGAATGACTGAAGGGATTCCAGGTCAAGAATGTCCACAAGATGTGTTTCAGAAGCTTCACTGTTCGAAGGAGAACAGGTCCTTTTAAGCAACGGGCTCACGTAGATTGTTTTCTCGTTCGCGTCAGCAACCAACAGAAAGTCAAAACTGCTCTCAATGAGTGTATACAGGCTTTCAAGGCGGATCATTAGTATTCCCCTTTAAAAAGGATATTCGCAGATTCCTGTAATTTAGCTCATTAGATGTGGAATCGGGGCATGGCCGTCAAGACAGTAGACAATAGGACAATGGATTTTCGCTAATCCCTTAACCTGCTCACGAAGTAACCAATTCGTCCCAATGAACATCCGATACCTGCCTGATACTGACCATAACTGCCAATACCGTCCTCTGTCAACGAAATGGGCAACTGATAATCCCTCGAAACTCTGCACCATGACACACCGTTCCTATGAAGCTCGATTGCTGAAAGCTCATACAACCTCTATCTCAGGAACATCATCCTGCCATGGAACGTAGTCTGCGCATGGCTCGCAGACCAGCTCCAGAGGCAGCGGTGGAGGTCTGGGCTCCTCCCAGAGATCGAGGTGTTTGAGTATACGCCTTATCACAGTCGGCTGTTCTATGAAGGAGATAACCTTCATCTGTCCTCCACACTTCGGGCACTTGAGAGCGTCAACATCCCAGACCTTTTTCAGAAGGACAGCCCACAGCTGTCTTCTACGGCGGGAACAAGCGGGACAGTCTTTCATTGAATAACCAGGTTCCTTTTCGGTTGGTGCTTCCTGTAAAATGCCCTGGCGGCGCTCACGGCCGCGCCATGCCTGGCTGTATGCTCCGTAGTAGATAACCTGCTTTGCTCCCTTCTTTGGGATGTGAGATGTTATGCGAGCTATCCACTCCAGGGGATCTGAAACGTCAAAGTTCCTGGCAAGGGTGGGATGAAAGTGTTCACCTTTGTAGACCACGGTCTTTGAGTTTTCGTTGAAGCTCATCCTCTCAAGGGAGAA